>JAHWKJ010000204.1 GCA_019347905.1 Planctomycetota bacterium | reverse complement strand
AGTGCTCCCCATGCGGATTATACGCAATAATCATCGGAAAGGCGCACCAAGGCCATCCCCAGCCCGAAAATCATCCCCTCGCGCCTTTCTCTCAGACTTATCCCCTTTACCCACCGTAGGGACTCAATCCGCCGAAACGCAGCGGTCATGCGCCCACGCCCGCAGCGAGGCCACCTTCTCGGCCGCCAGGCTGGCCAGCGGCCGCGTCTGCTGGATCGCCGCGAGCAGATGGAAGCTCGACAGCTCTTCCCGCTGCGAGAAGGCATTGAACAAACCGGAGATCACCGCCTGCTCCAGTTCCGAGCCGCTGAAATCCTCGGCCGCTTCGGCCAGCATCGCCAGGTCGAATTCATCCGGATCGCGCTTGCGACGCCGCAGGTGAATGCCCAGCACCTGCTCTCTGATCTCGGCCCGCGGCAGGTCGACGAAGAAGACTTCGTCGAAGCGGCCCTTGCGCATCAGTTCGGGCGGCAGGGCCGAAATGTCGTTAGCGGTCGCGATGATGAAGATCGGGTGGCGGTGGTCCTGCATCCACGATAACAGCGTGCCGAACATCCGCTTCGATAAGCCCCCGTCGGCCGATCCCGCCGAGGCCGATGCGAACGCCTTCTCGATCTCGTCGATCCACAGCACGACCGGGGCCATCGCTTCGGCCTGCGCCAGCGCCTGCCGAAGCTGGCTTTCGCTCTCGCCGATGTACTTCTGGTACAAGACACCGGGATCGAGGCGCAAGAGCGGCATCTTCCAGTCGGCGGCCACCACCTTCGCGCACAGGCTTTTGCCGCAGCCGGGCACACCCAGCATCAGCACGCCGCGCGGGGGTTCGATGCCGAACTCCCGCGCCCGCCGCGAGAACCCGTCGCGCCGCTGGGCCAGCCAGTTCTTGAGGTTCTCCAGACCACCGATGTCTGTCGGCTGGAAGTCGACCGCGATCGCCTCCAGACAGCCGGCCGAACCCAGGAGTGTGCGCTTGGCCTCGATGATCTGCGGCAGGTCGTCGGCGGTGAGACCTTTGTCGGCGTAAATCGCCCCCGCAACGACGCGGGCCGCTTCATCGCACGACAGGCCGCGCAAGGTCTGCACGAGTTGGTCCATGTCGGCCCGGGTGATGCTGGCGGTGATTTCGTCGGGGCTCTCGTCGCGAATGCGGCGGAACGTGCGCTTGACGACCTCTTCCAGCTCTTCCGCGCTCGGCCAGCCGACTTCGTACCGCACGGTAAAGCGGCGGATCTCGTCCGGCAGCGGCACGGGATCCACCAGGATCAGGCTGGTGCCGACGGACTGGCAGAGGCGGATCAAGTCACGCAAGGTGCGGTGCACGCGGGCGTCTTTGACGTGCGGGCCGATGTCCTTGAACAGATAGATGACGTGGGCGTGCCCTTCCTGAACGTGCTCCAGGGCGGGGGCCACGCGGCCCGGTTCAGTCAGCGGTTTACTCGGCCCGAAGGCATCCATCTCCCGCAGGCCCGTGGTCATCGACCATTCGTAAAGCGGCCGCCGCATCGCTTGCGCGACTTCGCGCACGCGGGAAACCGCCCGCTCCTCGTCGACTGTCTCAATCGAGATCAGCGGGTTTCCGGATTGAATCAACAACCGCAAACGTTCGGGCACCGGACCGGCCTTGCAGCGCGAAGGAGGTGGGATGTGACGAGCCGGCCAAGCGCTGCTGGTTGCGCCTGGCATGCGGTCGCTGACGCGCTTGCGGCTCGTCTCCCAACGTAGCGAATCCGGCGGACGGCGGAAAGATGCCGCCGCCGCTGGTCCCTCTATGGCCCTGTTTGCTCCGCGTCGCCGGCCGGCGCGGCGTCGTCGGCCCCATCACCCGCGGCGGGCTGACTGGTTTCGGCGACCAGCGGCGGAGGCGAGGACGGACGCGTCCGCTCGCGGTAGATCACCAGCGCATCGAGGGCATGGTAGAGGGCGCCGCAATCTGCCGGATCCTTTCGGTGCGCGACCAGTTCGTCGACCATGGCCGTCACCGCACGCCGCACCCACGGTTCCTTGAGGCGCTCCTTCGGCAGCCCGGCGACCACGAATTCCAGCGTGTGCCCCGACGTCTGCAGCCGCGTCGCAAACTCGCGCGAGCTGGCGCGGCCCTGAAAGTAACTCGTTGAAAACGTCCCGTCGGCGTTCTGCAGTGACCGCGCCGTTTCGAGATAGCGCCGGACGTGCTGGTCGGCTTCAATCCACGCTCCCGACAGCCCATGCCCGGCCTTCCGATAGCGATCCAACGCGGTACTCAGCGCGAACAGCCCGTGAGTTCCCCCGCAGGCGGCCCGCTGCGTTGGCTCGCGAAGCTGCTGCCGCACCAGGCGTTCCATGCTCCATCCTTCGCCCCGCTTGTTGCGCCACTCGGCGTCGGGCGGCAGGTACTTCGACAGCGCCCAAAGGGTCCACGCCGGCTCCTGCTTATCGCTGACTTCCATCTGGGCGTGCCGAATCATGCCGGCAATCGTGATCTCTCCCCCGGCCGCCTGCAGCTTGTGCTCAGGCGGCACGTCGCTCATCGTCAGGATCGCCAGAAACTGATTGGGATGCCCTTCAAAGTCGTAGGGGCCTTTGAAGGGGTGCGCCCGTCCGCCGTGGGTGGTGCGCTCGAACCACGCTTCGCGCTTGAAACTGGGGCCGCTCGAAATCCACTCCAGGGCATTGACCAGCTTCCCATCCCGCTTGATGCGGAAGTCGCCGCGCAGTGCGAGCACACCATGCATGATCTGCCAGGGCGTGTGAACTTCGGCCGACAGAACCCGCCGCGACGTGCTCGCGATGACATCATCGACACGGCGGGTGAGCGGATCGTCGGCAACAGCCGTACCAGTGCCGCTCGACGGCGCCGCGGGCTTCGGCGAGTCTTGGGCGCAAAGGGTGAAGGTGAGGGAGGGCAGGAATAGAACGAGGGCGCAGAACGTGTGACGCGGCATGGTGCAAACCTCCTGGTGTTGTGACTGGCCCGACCATTATGCAGCCGGTCCGCCAACTTCGCCACCGGGTTTGCCCGGATCCGCTGGATCGCCCTGTTTCCGCAGTTCAACAACTCGGCACGGTTGCGCCGATCCGCAGCGTCAGTCGCCGTTCGGCGTTTTCCGCTCGATCGTGGCCTTTTCACGCTGGGCGCGGACGAGTTCCGTCCACAGTTCGTCCGAAAGGCTCGCCAGCACCTCGCGGCGTACGTCTTCCAGACTGAGATCGCCCGGCTTCACTTCGGTCACAGTGACGAGGTGCACGCCGAACTTTGAGGCAAACGGCTCGCTCACCTGGCCGCGCTGGAGCGAGAAGGCGGCGCGGGCGATGTCGCGCGGCATGCGGCCGCGAAAGGGGAAAAAGCCCATGTCGCCGCCTTTCTCCGCAGTTGGCGCCTGCGAATGTTGTTTCGCCGCATCGGCAAACGCGATCCGGCCGGCGGTGATCTCCTCGCGGAGCCCCCGCAGCCGTTCCAGGGCGGCCGTGCGCTCCGCCTCAGTGTCTGCCTTCAGGAAGATCTGGCTGGCGCGGATCTCGGTGCCGTCGAATTCGGCTCGGTGCTTGTCGAAGTATTCCCGCAGCCGCTGGGGTGTGATCAACAGCCGCGTGTAGGCGTGCCAGGCGAGCGGCAGCGCAAGCTGGCTGCGCAGCGTCTCCTCGCTGAGGCCGAGCCGCTTGAGTACGGCCGCGGGGTCTTCGCCGCCCTTTTGAATCTGTCGCTGGATGCGGCGAACCTGGGCGTCAAGTTCCTCGGGGTCGGGACCGACGTTCCGCGACGCCAGGAACTGCTGCATGAGCTTGCGCTCGATGAGCTGATCGAGCATTTCGGCGGCGACTGGCTCGCGCTTGTCCTCCGGAATGCCCCGCGCGATCATCAGCAGTTCGAGCTCGCCGCTCGTGACGGGTTCCCCGTTGACGACCGCCAGCACGCCGGCTTTTCCGGGCGAAGTTGCCTGCGGCTGTGCATCATCGCCGGCAGCCAACAGTGCGCTTGAGGCGCCGGCGAGCGTCACGAACAAGCTGTATCTCATCGAAGGTCTCCTCGCTGGCGCTTCGGGTTGGTGTGCCAGACACTAACCCGAAGCGCCAGCGAGTGCTCCGTCGGGCGGCCGGCACGTCCTCGTTCGCGCTGGTCGCCGGTGGTCAGTGCACTGCCGACCGCACGCCGCGCGAACGAACGACGACCGGCACGTGCGGGGATAGTCCTGTCTCGCCATGTACGCGACGCCCGCGTCGTTGCGGCAGGCCGCGCGGGATATGACGGTTAACCCGGCTCTCCAGCCGGCTGGCCGCCAAGTCTCCCGTCAGACGCTCGACCTCCCGACGTCCAGGGGCGGCCGCCGCCCGCAGGCCGAAGTACGCGGCAATGCCGAAAGCGCCGGCGAGATAGACGGTCGTGGTCATCTCGGGACCGGCCAGATTGCCGGCGGCCGATCCGATCAGGAATCCGCTGAGGATCAGAATCGTGCTGTGCGTTACGAGCGATCCCGGCGGCCGGCCGCAACTCTTTTTGACGTTCATGTCTGCTCCTTCGTCTGACGATCCGTCCCCACGAACATAGGTCGGCCTCGGCGGGTTGTCAAAACGGGCAGTACCTCACGACCGGGTCAGACCCCTTTGCGGACGAGCGACGCAGAGCATGGGTTTGACTCACGTCCGCAAAGGCACGTCCGCAAAGGGGTCTGACCCCCTTGCGTCACAGCGGTCGCCAGCCCGTGCCGCGGTGGCCGAAGTCGAAGCGGCCCGGGTGCAGGATTTCCGCGAGGATCTCCGCCGACTCCACCAGCCGCGGCCCCGGGCGGTTGAAGAACTGGTTGCCGTCGGTGAGAGAGACCCGGCCGTTGCGAACCGCTTTCAGCCGCGGCCACGCCGGATGGCCGGTGAGCGCCGGCAACTCGCGGCGCGTGCGCTCGATGTCGAACCCGCAGGGCATGATCGCGATCACGTCGGGGTCGGCATCGCGAAGCTGCTCCCACGTCATCCACGGCGAATGCTCGCCGGGATGGCCGAACAGGTCCACTCCTCCGGCCAGTTCCACCAGTTCCGGCACCCAGTTGCCGGCGGCCATCAGCGGGTCGAGCCATTCCAGACACGCGATCGTGGGACGGACCGCAACCGTCCCAGCGGACCGCGTCAGTGCTTCGAGGCGGCGGTCGAGCCGCCCGATCAGTTCGTCCGCCCGTTGCGGCGCGCCGAGCGCGTCGGCGACCAGGCGAATGTCGGTCCAGAGATCGCCCAGCGCCATCGGTTCGAGCGAGACGATCCGCGGATGCGATCCCACCATGCGACAGACCGCGGCCTCCACGTCCTTGAGGCTCACCGCGCAAACTTCGCACTGCGTCTGCGTGACGACGACTGTCGGCGCGAGCCGGTCGAGCACATCGGCGCGAACGTCATAAATCGACAGCGCCTGGTGCAACAGGCCCTTAACCTGCCGGTCGATCTCGCGGCTGGAGGCCTCGACATCGATGCGGGGCCCAGAGCACATCGGCAGCCGCTTCACCGACGGCGGGTAGTCACATTCGTGCGAGCGGCCGACCAGCGCGTCTTCGAAACCGAGCGCGGCGACGATCTCCGTCGCACTGGCGATAAGCGACACGATCCGGTGCTCCGACACGATTCCCTCCGCAGCGTGCGCCCGATCCTCGTGAGCGCCGCCTCAGCGCGTGCCGAAACTGTCGACGGCCGCCAGTGATTCTTCGTCCGGTTCGAATCCTCCGCGGGCTTCCGCCAGGGCCAGCGGGCTGAACAGGATCGGCAGAAACACGGCCATGCCGATCAGAAAGTTGCGGAAGAACGGCAGCGCCTGGACGTAGCAGTCCGCCAGTCCCGCCAGCGTGTGCGGATATCGCCCGCCCGATCCCGCGGCCCACGTGGCGAAGTTGGTGAGGACAAAGAAGGCGACGGAACCGGCCAGCCCCATGCCGGCAATCGAGCAGACCGAGCGCCAACCGCTGAGCTGAAAGCCGCCGCCCACCGTTCGACCAACAGGAGGCACATTGTGAAACAGCGACGACTGGCGCTCGCGAAGTAGGAACCCGCCGCCCACCAGCATCGCAAACGAGAGGTACACCACCGGCTGTTCGGGATAGAACGCCCAGTCGATGCGCCCGGTGAGGGCCCAGATGCCCACATCCCCCAGAAGCAATGCAGCGAACGGCACAAACAACGCCCAGCGGCGCTCCGCAAAGACAGCTCCGCCGAACAGGCACACCGCCGGCAGCGGCGAAAAGTTCCACGGATACGTCGTCGTCGCTGGATCGAGGCTGAGTCCGAAGCGCCCGAGAATGTACGGCGTCAGCCGCGCGAGCAGCGTGTAGCCCAACAGCGCGACCAGAAAACCGGTCCGTGGCTGCAGCTTGAACGACGGCGTGGGCGCCGACATGGCCTGAATTCCTCGGGGTCCTGAATCCTGTCGAGCGAAGCCGATCCAGCAGTTTTGAAGCGCCGAAGCACTTGTCCCGCCTGGAACCGCTGACGGCTTCGACGGCGACTGCCAAGCCTAGAGCCGCCGCTGGTGGCGGTCAAGCAGCCGGACCGGCCGCCGCCGCTGCCACAGGCACGAGATCGCAGAAGTACCGCGAGTCGCGGGCGACGATCTCGCCGGTCTCGAACAACACCGGCCGCTCCAGCAGCGGACCTTCGAAGACGAACGTGTGAAATTCGCCGTTCTCGCCACAGGGATCGGCCGCGGCAGGCAGATCGGCCAGGAATGCCTCATCGATCTCACGGCCGGCGAACGACCGATCGAGAACCTTGCCATCGACACAGACGGTCACCGTGCGATAGCCGGCCGAGAGAAAGTCGCGCACCAGCGTGGCCGTGTCGCGCAGCCACAATGGAAACAGACCCCGCATCCCGAAGCCCGACAAATGCTGCTCGCGATAGTCCCGCAGGTCCTGGAGAAAGATGTCGCCGAAGGCGACCGTCTCCATGCCCCGTTCCCGGAAGGGGATCAGCCCGGCCTGCAGCTTCGCCTCGTACTCGCGATTCGTGCAATTCTGGGACACGCGGACCTCCACCAGCGGCAGCCGCAATGCTTCCGCCTGCCGGCGCAGCAGCTCGCGCCTCACGCCGTGGTGGCTGATGCGTTCGTAACCTTCCGCGATGGTCGTGACCAGCGCGGCGACGTCGTACCGGGCAGACGCCCGCAGCTCGGCCAGCGCCAGCAGGCTGTCCTTGCCGCCGCTCCAGGAAAGAAGAATCCGTTCCATGTCGGCAACCCCGAAAGTCACGAACTGAGGCAAAACTCCAGCTCAGCCGCCGGCCGTTTCGCCTCCCCCCTGCAAGCGCTCCAGCCGCTTGAGGACGTCGCGGTACTCGTAGTCGAGGGCCAGGATCTCGTTGTAGTGCTCTTCGGCGGTGGCGTTGTCGCCGGCTTCTTCCGCCAGGCGGCCCAGATAGTAGCGGGTCTTCTTGACCAGTTCCGGCTGATCGTGCTCGCTCAACTTCGGCAGCACTCTCTCGAACTGGCGCCTGGCCAAGCTCTCCTTCTTATCCTGCAGGAAACACTCCCCCAATGCGACGAGCACCTCCCCTTCGAGGCGGTTGTCGTTGGAGGCCTGCTGCAGGAGCGGAATTGCCTGCGACCACTTTGCGACGCGCATGAAACGGCGGCCCAGCTCCAGCTTGAGCCGGCTGTCGCGCGGATACCGTTCGACGCGGGAGGAAAAGACTTCGATTTCCCGCTGATTCAGCTCGCGAGTCAGCGCCGTGCGGTTCTTCTGCGAGGTCTCGTCCTCGGGATTGGCCTTGGCCGCTTCCTTTGCTAAATCGAGATTGTGCTTGAGCAGCTCCAACTCCAGGTCTTCCAACTGTTCGCGGATGTTGGGGTCGTTGCCCGAGACCTCCAGGGCCTTCTTGTAGATCTCGGCGGATTTTTCGAGCTGCTTCTCGCGTTTGTAGTGGTCGGCCAGCTTCAGGTAGTTCTCCTTGTCGGCCGGATTCTTGCGGATCGCCCGCTCCAGATCGGCCTCGATCGACTGGCCGGGACCGTCGGCGGCCATCTCGCCGGATGCGCGGCGGCCGGCGCGAATCTCGTCGTAGGCGCTGGCGGCGGTCTGTACCTCGCGGGTGCTCTTGGCCTCCTCGTAGCCGCTTTCCATCATCGTCTTGGTGTCGAGCTGCGTCATCTTCGAACGGGCTTCGCTGTTGAGCGGATCGAGCTGCTGAATCTTCCGCCAGCACTGGAGCGCCCGGCTGTAGTTCCCGCGCTCTTCGAGCAACAGCGCGAGCTGCCGGTTGTAGGCCATGTTGTCGGCATCGCCCTCCAGGGCGCGCTCGTAGAACCAGACCGCCACGTCGCCGTAACCGAGATTGACGCCGGCTTCGGCGACGTCGGCGTTGAGCTGCGGATCCCACGGATTGACGGCGAGGCCCTTCGTCGCCTCTTCGTCGACGGCGTCCCACTTGCTTTGCATGCGGGCCTTCTTGATCCGCGCCCGCGTGGTCATCAGCCTGGCGCCGGACATGCGGGCGCCGGTCTTGTTGTCGCCGTACTTCCGCCGGATCGCGCCGTGATACGACTGCCGGTACACGAGGTTGTCCGGCACCATCTTCACCGAGTCCTGGAACATCTGGATGGCGTAGTCCCAGCTCTGCTTGGCCAGCGCTTCGGTGCCGCGCTTCCAGCACTCGTTGGCGATTTTGTGCTTCTTTTCGTAGTCGAGCGTCATCGCAGAACATCTCCCCGGCGGCCGGCTCGAGGTGCCACCGCCGCGCGTGATCGACCGCAGAATCTACTATATCCCGGCGAGCGCGCCCAGAACATCGAGATGCTCATTCGCAGGGCCCCGACCAGACGGAAGGGTCCGATCTGACGCAAATCTGACGCAAAGGCCCAAAGGGGGCGGGCAAAAAGATGGATGGCAGAAAAATGTCCAACGAGGGAATGTTTTTGCCCTCAATTTTTTTGCCTCAAGCTTTCAGCAGAGAGTCTCCCACTTTGCATTGATCATGTGAACCTTTGCGTTTCTTCGCGCCTTTGCGTCGAACGTAGATGCAAACGAGAATCGTTCCTGTGCACCGCGAGGCTCCGAATTATCGCCGCGTCGTTGTGACCGGCATCGGGATGGTGACGCCGCTCGGTTCGGATCGCGAATCGAGCTGGCGACGCCTGTGCGCGGGTGACCGGGGGGCGAGGCCCCTGACGGCAGTTGAACTGCGGCTGCCCGCGACCGCAGGGGAATGCGTGTCGGCCGCCGGAGATCTGATCGGCGCGCCGGCTGCGAAGTCGCCGGGCCTCGGCGAGTGCACCGGCGAGCCGGTCGTCGATCTGGCGCTTGCGGCGGCGGATGAAGCCCTCGGCGACGCCGGGCTGAGAACGGAGCGGCTCGGCCCCACCACCGGCTGCGTCATCGGCACAAGCAAGGGCGGCCTGCGAACATTCGCTGCGCTCGCAGCCCGGGCATCCCTCCATCCTCCATCCTCCATCCTCCATCCTCTCTTCTCCTCCTGGTGGCCGAACGCTCCGGCGCTGAGCGTCGCCCGCCGCTTCGGCATCGAAGGACCACTATTGTGCCCGGTAGCAGCGTGCGCGACGGGACTGGTCGCCCTGATCCGCGGATGGGAGCTGATTCGCGACGGCGCCTGTGACGTCGTGCTGGCCGGTGCCAGCGACGCCTCGCTCGTGCCGGCCGTGCTGGGTTCGTTCCGCCGGCTGGGCGTGCTGGCCCGCAGCGACGGCGATGCGGCCGCGGCCTGCCGGCCCTTCGATCGCCGGCGGAGCGGGTTTGTGGTCGGCGAGGGCGCCGCCGTGCTCGTGCTGGAAGCACTCGACCACGCCCGCCGCCGCGGTGTCACTCCTTACGCCGAATGGCTGTGGGGGGCGACCGCCGCCGATGTCGCTGGCCTGACGACTCCGGATCCGCAGGGCCGCGGGATGACCCGACTGATCTCGGACACGCTGCGGCGCACG
>JAHWKJ010000733.1 GCA_019347905.1 Planctomycetota bacterium | reverse complement strand
AGTGGGCAGGTGTCGCGGGAGTGTTGGCTGCGAGTGTACTGGCCGGTTCGCAACGAGCGACGGAAGCGAGGCCCCAGTACGACCCGAAGCAGCGGAATCGCTACGGTCGCACAATCGAGAAGGCGCTCGGCGGAGAGAACGTCAAAGATCGACTCAAGATCAAGGAAGCACTGGAAGAGGTCGGCCCATACCCCGGCAAGGACGACGACGAGGACTGACGCCGCGGAAGGAAGCGTGTGTCCGATCGGCAATTCCAGGTAAGCCGGCGGCGCGATACGTCGTCCTACGCAGGAATTCCAAGAGATGACGCAGCCAACTAGAGCATCTGCCGGATTCGCGGCTGTCCGCGGGCTGATCGGGGTGCTATCGGCCGGGTTGCTGCTTGGGATGATGGCATTCATGCCTTTAGCCGGCGTGCTCGACGCCAGGGGCAAGGTACCGCCGCTCGTCCCACTACTCGCCATTCCGGGAGTCGTGATGGCGATCGGTGGACTGGCGTTCGCGAGATGGACCAAGTCGTCGGCAGTTGTGGTCCTAATCTGGTGCGCGACGCTCCCAACGCTGGTCATCGATTTCTGCATGTATGCACACGACGCGACCAAGACAGTAGTCGGGTGGTTCTTAGTTGTCGCCGCCGCGGTGGTCGCTCTCTATCTTGTAATGCGTTGGGTGAGACGCCATTGTCATTACATTCCGCCGTAAGATTGTGTGTCAAAAGCCGTCGGCAGTGGGCAACCAGGCAGGCTCTGTACCTCGTACCGCGGCCATGTCCCGCGACCTCGAACGCTACAGCAAGCAGGTCCTCTTCGCCGGGCTGGGCGAAGACGGGCAGCGGAAGCTGATGCGCTCGCGGGTGCTGCTTTGCGGCTGCGGGGCGCTGGGCAGCGTGCTGGCTGAAACACTCGTTCGCGCCGGCGTCGGCTTTCTGCGCATCGTCGACCGCGACTTCGTCGAGACCAGCAACCTGCAGCGGCAGGTGTTGTACGACGAGCGCGACGTCGCCGAGCGATTGCCCAAAGCCATTGCGGCGCATCGCAAGCTGTCCGCGATCAACAGTTCCGTCGAGATCGACGCCGTGGTTGCGGACATCGACCACGCGAACATCCTCAAGCTGGCCGAAGGGGCCGATCTGATTCTCGACGGGACTGACAACTTCGAGGTGCGGTTTCTGATCAACGACGCCTCGCTGGCGACCGGCATTCCCTGGATCTACGCCGGGGTGATCGGCAGCCACGGGCAGACAATGACCATTTTTCCCGGCAAGACCGCCTGCCTGCGGTGCCTGATCGAGGGCGTGCCGGAACCGGGCACGATCGCCACGTGTGACACCGCCGGCGTGCTGGGGCCGGCGGTGAATGTCGTTGCGTCGCTGGAAGCCGCGAGCGCCTTCAAGATCCTTTCCGGCCGAGCCGACCTCGTTGCGCCGGTGCTGATGGTGCTCGACGTGTGGGATCTCTCGTTCCGCACGATGAGCGTGCGCGACCTGCGCGAGCGGTCGAACTGTCCGGCGTGCAAAGGCGGGATGCGCGTGTGGCTGGAAGGACGGCAGGGTTCGCAGACGTCGATCCTCTGCGGACGCAACGCGGTGCAGGTGCGGCCGCAGCAGCCGACCGAAATCGATTTCGACGAGCTTGCCGGCCGCATGGCGTCTTCGGGCGACGTGAACGTCAACCGCTTCCTGTTGCGGCTGAATCTGCGCGACCCCGACTACGAGCTGACCGTCTTCCGCGACGGCCGGGCGATCATCAAGGGCACCGAAGACATCGGCGTCGCCCGCGGGCTGTACGCGAGATACATCGGCGCGTGAGAAGGGGTCAGACCCCTTTGCGGATCACCCGCTTTCCGACTTCACGATCGCTCGTCCGCAAAGGGGTCTGACCCCATCACTGACGCTGCGTGCGCGAGCGAAAGTAGGGGAACCGCTCCAGCAGATCGATCGGGCCGGACCAGCGGCTGCCGTCGGCGGGCGGCTGCTCGGCGACGGGCGGCGGGGGCGAATCGGCGCGCGGCTCGTGCGCGATGACGCGCAGGTCGTCGAAGCGGACTTCGCCCAGTCCGCTCAGGGCGCAGGTAATCGTCAACTCGCCGCTGGCGTGGACTTCGCGGATCAGCTCGAACCGCTGCCACGGCGTTGCCTGGGAAAAGCGAATCGCGCCGGCGGGGCCGCTGAGGCTGTCGTACACCAGCACGCCGTCGGGCGTCCGCGTGATCGGCGTCGCCAGGTGTAGCCAGCCGCTGATGTGCACGATCTGGCCGGCCCGCACCGTCAGCGGCGGCGACGTGACGATCACCGGACTTCGGGCGAGGGCGGTCGGCGGCTCGGTGCCGGCTTCGGGAAACGCCCACAACCGCAGCGCATAGCGGCCTTCGCGGCGGGCGGGGAACAACTCGGCAT
>JAHWKJ010000732.1 GCA_019347905.1 Planctomycetota bacterium | reverse complement strand
TCTGCGTGAGAAACACCCGCCACTGGCAGGCAAGCTGCCAGTGCCACCCAACCCCAGCGGCTCTGCGACTTCGGACTAATTGAACGGTATTGCGGCTAAACGCTGCTCGGCTGGCCGGTCCACCGGGACTCCAGTAAGCTGGAAGTGGCTCCCAGGCCGTCTGCATCCCCCGCAACGGGCACCCGCCGCCACCGCGGATTTTTGGAAGGAACATGCGCGATGAGTGAACTTGACCGACCGGCGACGCGGGGGAGTTCGCAACGCGTCGCGCACTGGTGGATGTGCAGCCTGACCATCCTCCTGACGGCATCGGCGGGCTGCGGAGGCGAAGAGCAGCCGCGCGGAAACCCGGCCGACGACCCTGCGGCCGAACAGTCCTCGCCGGCAGCGAACAGCCAGGGCGGCATCGCGTCGAAGCCACCTGGTAACCCGGAGAAGGCTGCCAGGAAAGAGGAACTGCCGGAAGATCAAGCGGCTGACACGGCCTCCGAGGCCGCGTCAAAGCCTCTCGACGGGACGCCTGCCGGTGAGCCGACGAACAGCAATGCGGCGGTCGCTGCGATGTCGCAGGCTGCCCGCGCGAAGGCGCTCGAAAAGCTGGGTGCGAAAGTCGAACTCGACCGCTTCGAAGAAATCACACTGGTCGATTTCCAAGGGACTGAAGAAATCACCAACGCGGATCTCGCACTCCTTTCCGGGTTGGACCGGCTCCACACGCTGAACCTGGAGCTCACCAGCATCACGAATGAGGGCCTCAAACACCTTGCGTCGCTGGAGCGGCTGGAGACCCTCAAGCTGGGCGGGTCGGAAAAGCTCTCCGGCGCGGCCCTGGCCCAATTGAAGGATCTGCGGACACTGGCAGAACTTGATTTGGATTCGCTGAAAATTGACGACGCGAGCCTTCAACATCTGGCCGACTTGTCGTCGCTGAAGCACCTGAATCTCTCGCGGACACCAATTGATGGCTCAGGGCTGGCGCATCTGGTCGACCTGCCGCGGCTCAAGGAATTGTTCCTGCACGGGTCGAACGTCACCGACGAGTCTTTGCAGCACGTCGCGGCCATGACTCGGCTGGAAATGCTGTGCGTGGACGAGACGCCCGTGACCGAGGCGGGACTCGAGAGCATCGGCCGGCTTTACGAGCTGGAGATGCTGCACGTCGCCACGAATTCGCCCATCTCGCCCGCCGCGCTGCAGGAACACTTGCGCGAACTGGAACGGCTGCAGGCGTTGAAGATCAGCGGGGCAGAATTGACCGAAGAGCAGCTCGCGAACCTTCAGAAGGCGTTCCCTAACGTCAAAATCGAAATCGCCCCCTGAAACCTGATGATCGCTTCGCCCCAGGAGCGCAAGCGAGACAGCCGAGAATCTCTAGGCGCAAAGAGAGGCCGACACGGCCGCGGGCGGGTTGCGACCATGCCGGCTCTATCGGGTTCGGTGATTCGATCGCCATCAATCAGGCTTTACCTGACCGAATTACCAGAACCCGGTTCTCGTTACTCTCTCTAATTGCCGGTCCCGCCAGTGCCACCGGCCCCGGTGCCACCCGTCCCGGATGTGCCAGCACCCGTATCAGTTGCGTCGCTGGCGCCTCCGCGGTCAGACGGCGAGTCGATGGCGCCCGGCGTCTCATTCGTCGCCGGCACGCCGATGGACGAATCGCCGGATTCCGCGGCGGCACCACGGCCCCGAATCCCGGCATCGGTGCCGCGATCCCCAGCCGGGGGTTCAGGCGGCGCGATGTCGTCAGCGGTACCGGGACGCCGCAGGGACCTGTCGTTCACGCCTCGATCATCGAGCTCTGGCGTGGTCGCCCCGCGATCGATGCCGTCGGTCCGGTCGCGCGGTGACAGGGGATCGATCCTGTCGTTCCGCAGCGGAGGGACAGCGTCCAGACCCCGGCCGTCGTCGAGTGTGCCATTGGGGTCTCGCTCGTTGAAGTCGCGTGCATCGGCATCACCCGCTCCACGGGCGGCGCGCATATCGCGCATCTGCCGCTGCAGCGTCCGGAGTTCGGCCTTCAGCGTGTCGATCTCGGCCTGCATCTGATCGACCTGATTGAGCAGGTTGAGATCGGGACGGGCGGCTTCGCGACGATTCATGTCGCGGGCTCGACGACCCCGCCCGGCGAACTGCTGATCCAACTCGCCGCGGCCCTCCAAGTCGTCCGCGTACACGAGGTCGTAGGGCTGCGGTTCAACGTTCGCGAAGAACGAGTTCCCGTTTCGCCACACGTGGACGTTCATGTGCCCGTTGTGAGCACCGTCACCCAAAGCACCGGCAAACTGCTTCGCGCTGCAGTAGCGATGGCCGCCGTATCCGAGGACGAAGTCGCCCTCGCGGATGCCGGCGTGGTCGGCGGGGCTGCCCTCAACCACGTGTGACACGTGAGGCC
>JAHWKJ010000203.1 GCA_019347905.1 Planctomycetota bacterium | reverse complement strand
ATTGGTCATTGGTCATTGGCTTCGGAATCGCATGCGGCTCCCCGTCCGCACGGAATCTCCCGGTGTCCAGGAAGCGGATCGTGTAATCGATGGCGTCGTCGTGGGCCATGATGAACGAGTGCAGGCAGCGCACGGTGACGAAATCGGCCGCCCCCGACAGCCGCGTGCTGACCACCGTCACCGTGCCGTCGTCGTCGCCGGGAATCAGCGGGTTATAGCCGTTCACCGTGCCGCGCGCGCCGGCGAGGATGGCGAACTCGAACGGAGGCACGGGAAGCGCGGCGGCCAGTCCTTCACCGTCGGTGGCGAGTTGCGCGCCGGCGGGACCCATGACGAACTTGTAGATCAGGTTCCGCCGCAGGCGATCGGCCATGGCGGCGCCCGTGTTGGGCACGCCGATCATTACCATGCGGCGGATGCGTTCGTCGTTGTGCTCTTTGAGCCAGTAGCGGACGACGAGGCCGCCCATGCTGTGGACGACGAGATGGATCTCCTCGATCCCTTCCAGCGAGCCGATGGCGCGGTCGAAGTAGTCCGCGGCTTCGGAGATCGTGATCCGCGTGCTGGGGTAATCGAAGCCAAAAGTGTGGTAGCCTTCGCCCCGGAGCCGCTTCGTCATCTTGTGAAACGATTTCGACGACCGGACGATGCCGTGCACGAACACGACGGCCTTGCCCTTCATCGGCGGCAGCTCGAGCTGCCGTTTGAACTCATCCAGCTTCGCGAGGCACTCATCGAAGGTGCCTCTGGCGTGGCGGAAGTCTTTCTCGTCGAGCAGGCGGTAGTGCTTCGTGAAGACGTTCTGCTGAATGCGCCAGCCGTGGAAGAAATGGACGTCCCCCCAGTACTGGCGTCCGCCGAGGGTTCTCATGGTGTCGTCCCCCTGGACCGGCGGCGTGGAAGGTCGCTCCGCCGGCTGGGCCAGCGCATCGGCGGTGCTCGCCAGCAGAACGACGGCTGCGAGGGCGACGTCCACCCATCCGCTCCTTCGATACGATAGCATAGACTCGGAGCCTCAAGAGTCAGAGCAGCAATCGACACTCGCACCATCAGCGCTCGTTGCCTGGTACTACCGTCGCACCGCCTTTGCGGTTGCAGCCGCTCGCCCCTGCTGCGGTTCCGGCTCCCGGTCAGGGGGCCGTGCGCGCCGTCTGCACGCTGCCGGGCGAATTGCGGCCGAACAGCCGTTGGGTTTCCTTCAGCACGAACTCGGGCTGCATGAACGGCTCGTAGCTGATGTCGTGCCAGCGCACGAGCCCCTCGGCGTCGATGAGAAACGTGCCGTGC
This sequence comes from Planctomycetota bacterium, assembly GCA_019347905.1. Lineage (GTDB taxonomy): Bacteria > Planctomycetota > Planctomycetia > Planctomycetales > Planctomycetaceae > JAHWKJ01. The sequence goes on along the minus strand of JAHWKJ010000203.1, from coordinate 8,619 downwards.
AGCGGCTGGTCCTCGAAATCGTCATAAGCGCGGTAGGCTTTGAAGACGACGAGATCGACGTCGGAGACCAGCGGAAACGGGAACTCTCCCTGCTTGTAGTTGTCGAGCGACTTCTGCAGCTCGGATGGATCATCGGTGCTGATGGCGACCAGTTCGATACCATTCTGGCTGAACTCGCCGGCCTTGGGCGCGAACGCCTGAAGCTGCTCGGCGCAGTGCAGGCAGCCGTGGCCAAGGTAGAAGATGATTACCAGCGGCCGTCCACGGAAGTCGGACAGGGCGTGCTCTTCGCCGGCAACGTCGTTCAGCGTCCACGCCTCGGCCGGCGAGGGACGCCAGCGGAACGGGCCGAGCTCGTCCAGCGGCGGCCGCTCGCCGAAGTCTTCCGGCCGCTTCAGCGGGACGCGCCAATCGTCGGAATAGCCGAGTTCTTTCGCGATCGGGGCCAGCCGCGCGAACGGTGGTGCGGCGAGATCGATCGGCCCGGAGATTTCGCGCAGGCTCTCAAAGGCCTGCTTCGCCTTGTCGCGGCGGCCGGCCTGCCAGCGCAGGTCGATGAGCCGGGCGAGCGGCAACGTCTCGTTCTTGTGCCGCCCCACTTCGTCGCTGGCCGCCTTGAGCGCCGCCTCGACCTCACCCGCTAAAAACTGGGCGCGGGCCCGCTCCATAGTATCGACGCCGGCCTTCTTGAGCAGCTCGTAAGCGTCCTTGTACCGGCCTTCGGCCGCGGCGGCGATGGCCTGGAACTCATCGAGCGCCTGCACGATGGGCTTCAGGCGATTGTCGAACGGCCGGGCCGCATCGGCGCGCGCCTTCTCAATCGCCTTGTTGTGCTCCTTAAGAACGCGGACCGTCCACGCCTCCTCGCTCTCGCCCTCGTTGCGGGCGATCTTGCCTTTGCCTTCTTCGTTGGCCTTTTCGACCGCCTTGGAGACGGCCTCGTCGCGGGCCGCCTGGATCTTCTGCCTGAGCGATTCGAGCTCGGCCTTCAGCGGCGCGACGGCATCACTGTGTCCGCTTCGCAGATACGCGCGGCCGAGGTAACGCAGCCGCTTGATCTGCTCCGCCTCCTTCTCCGTCGGCTCGAGGTAGTACGTCTCGGCCAACGCGATCAGCTCGTCCCACATCTCAAACGCGTCCAGCGCCTGAAACAGCCGCGCCCGGCCGTAATTGCTGCTGGAGTTGCGCTTGCTGACGGTGTTGTGTTTGGGGTGCCGGGGCAGCTCCAGCATGTTCTTCGCCAGGTCGACGGCGTCGCGCGCGCGGCCGGTGAAGATGAGGTTGCGGATCAGCCATTCGTTGTTGTGGGCGAAGTTGTGGATCTGATCGGGCAGCACGCGGTCGCGGATCATGTGCGCGTGATCGACGCGGGCGGAGGCCTCCTGCTGCCAGACGGCATCGTTGTAGCGCTTCAGCCGCGAATAGATGTGCCCCGGCATGTGCCACATGTGGGCGATGGCCGGGGCCGATTTCCCGCACAGCGCGGCGGAGTTGAGCGCCCGCTCGGGCTTCTCATAATCCCACAGATGGATGCGGTAATGATGGCAGGGGTGCAGCGGGTTGACTTCCAGCACGTCATTCAAGAGCGCGTCGAGCGCGAGGTAACTGGTGATGGGCACGCCGTTGGAGCGATGCTGCCACATCGCGAGGCCGAGCAGGGCTTTGGCTTCGATGTCTTCGGGGTGGTCGTATGAGATGCGTTCGAGGGCCTTCATCCAGGCTTCGGCCCGTTCTTTTTTCTTCTTGGAGTCGGCCTTCAGATAGGCGTCGAGGGCGTCGATGTAAGCCCGCTCGCGCGGGCTCGCCGCTTCCTTCCGCTGCGTCGCCTCGGCGATGAAGCCTTTGGCCCGCTTCTCGTTGCCGGTGTTGGCCATCGCCATGCCCCAGTAGGCGATGGCGCAGTCCGGGTCGAGCGTGGCTGCGTGGCGGAAGGAGCGCTCGGCCTCGAAATACCAGAAGCCGTGCAACTGCCCCACGCCCTGCTCGATGAACTTCTGCGCGAGTTCGCTGTCGGTGGTGACGGGAAATCGCACATTGCCGGTCCCGTCCATCAGGTACGCCTTTTGGCGCGGGCCTTCGTTGAACACCTCGCCGTGCTGCGAATGGCCGGCGGCAAGTTCGCCGCTTGCAGCATCGCCCGCGTCACTCGCGGCCCCTTCATCGGCGGCCCAGGCCGCCGCGGCAAGACACGCCGAGAGAGACGCGACGCAGACAGCAGCAAAGCGCAAAAGCATGAGTTCCTCACGGCTTCCGGCGAGACGCCGGACGGCAGGGGTCGGCGGGCGTTCCGGCCTGGTGGGCGACTGGGGCAGCACTACACCCATTATGGCCGGCTCAGCGCAGCATTCCAGCGCAGCAGGCGGTCGCGGGCCGGCAGAGTAGACCGGTCGCTCCGCGACCGGCGATTTCGGGTCGCGGAGCGACCCGTCTACTTTTTCGGGCGGAAGGCGACGATGCGGTCTTCGTTGGTTGTGAGGAACGGGCCTCCGAGCAGGTCGATGCAGTAGGGCACCGCCGGCATCACCGCGTCCAGGCACTCGGCGATCGCTTTGGGCTGGCCGGGCAGATTAATAATCAGCGCCCCGCCGCGGATGCCCGCCGTCTGCCGCGAGAGAATGGCTGTGGGGACCTTTTCGAGGGAGACTTTACGCATCAGTTCGCCAAAGCCGGGCATCAGCTTTTCGCAGACGGCTTCGGTGGCCTCGGGGGTGATGTCGCGCCGCGCCGGCCCGGTCCCGCCCGTCGTGACGACGAGGCAGCAGGCCCCCTCGTCGCACAACTCCTTGAGCGTCGCTTCAATCACCGGCCGCTCGTCGGGGATGACGCGGGGCACCGCTTCCCACGGCGAGGTGAGCACGTCCTCAAAATACTGCCGGATCGCCGGACCGCCACGGTCCTCATACTCGCCGCGACTGGCGCGGTCGGAAACGGTGACGATGCCGATGCGTGCGGTGGACGGCTTAGTCATAATGCTGGTTCAACGAACTTCAAGAACGCGCTCGATCTCCTCGATCGCGGCCGCGCAGGCAGACTCCAGCTTCGGCACGGTGGCCGTAGCTGTGGCGAGGTCGCCGGCGGCGGCTTGTTCCACGGTTTCCGCGACTTGCGCCGCCGCGTTCGCGTGAATGGACCGCGCGGCGCCCTTCAAACCATGAGCGGCGGTGCGCAGTGCGGTTGCGTCTTGCGCGGCCGTCGCCCGGGTAATCTCCTGCAGCCGGTCGCGGGCTTCGCCGACGAAGGCTGCCGTCAACTGGCGAAGAAAATCGCGATCGCCTTCGACAGTCTCCAAGGCGCTCCGCCAATCGATGTGGCCGTCGGACGGAAAGTCATCAATCGGCGGCGCTGTGAGCGTGGTCGGGCCGGCGGCAATTTTCCGCCGCGCGAACAACGTCTGGATCGTCTCGTAAAGCTGCTTCATGCGGATGGGCTTGGAGACGTAATCGTCCATGCCGGCTTCGAGGCAGCGTTCGCGGTCGCCCTGCATGGCGTGGGCCGTCATGGCGATGATCGGCACCGGAATACCGCCCGCATGCTCGCGGGCGCGGATCGATTCCGTGGCTTCCAGCCCGTCCATCTCGGGCATCTGCACGTCCATCAGCACCAGGTCGAAATCGTGCTCGCCCGAAAGCGCGACGGCTTCGCGGCCGTTGTTGGCCACCGTCACGCGATGGCCCCACTTTTCCAACAGCCCCACCGCCAGCTTCTGGTTCACCAGGCTGTCTTCCGCCAGCAGGATCCGCAACGAGCCGATGTCGCCGGGCGCTTCGGCGGCAATGCGGGCCACGTCGCGGTCTTCGGGCACGGATAAGCCCATCGCCATCGCGATGGCGTCGAACAACTCCGATTGCTTGAGCGGCTTCATCAGGTAGGCGGCAATGTCCAGCTCTTCGCAGCGGGCCACATCGCCGGGACGATCGCCGGAGGTCAGCATCATGATCACCGAACTCTTCAGCGAGTCATCGTCGCGGATGAACTGCACGAGTTCGAAGCCGTCGCGGCCCGGCATGTGGACGTCGGAGAGCACCAGCGGAAACGGCCGGCCGTTCTGCGCCGCCGCGCGCATGCGGGAGAGCGCTTCGTCGGCACCCTCAACGGCCTCGGGACGCATGCCCCAGTTGGAAAGCATCTCCGTCAGGATCAGGCGATTCGTCTCGTTGTCGTCCACGACGAGCACCGCGAGATCGGTGAGATCGTCGAGCCGCGGGGGGCGGGACGGACCGCGCGCTTCCCGCAGACGGACAGTGAAGCGAAATGTGCTGCCGCGGCCGACCTCGCTCTCCAGGCCAATCGTTCCGCCCATGGCCTCCACCAGCCGCGACGAAATCGCCAGGCCCAGTCCGGTGCCGCCGTATTGCCGGGTGGTGGACGTGTCGACCTGCTCGAAGACGTCGAACACGGCCCGCTGTTTCTCGGGGGGAATGCCGATGCCGGTATCGCGAACGGCCAGCGCCAGCTCGACCTCATCGTTCGCGGCGGCGTGGCGCTCGACTTCGAGGACGACTTCGCCGCGGTGCGTGAACTTGATCGCATTGCCCACCAGGTTCACCACGACCTGCCGCAGCCGCGTGGCGTCGCCGACAACGAGCTGCGGCACGTCGGGCGTGATGTGGCAGGCCAGCTCCAGCCCCTTGTGGTGCGCGCGGAGGGCAAAGGACTTCATCGTGTCGCCGAGCGACTCGCGCACGTCGAACGGCCGGCATTCCAGCTCGAGTTTGCCGGCCTCGATCTTGGAGAAATCGAGAATGTCGTTGACGAGGTTCAGGAGCGCATCGCCCGAGTCGCGGACCATCGTCAGATAGTCGCGCTGGGCGCGGTTCAGCTCGGTGTCGAGCACCAGTTCTGTCATGCCGATCACGGCGTTGAGGGGCGTGCGGATTTCGTGGCTCATGTTCGCCAGAAAATCGCTCTTGGCGCGGCTGGCGGCTTCGGCGTCTTCCTTGGCTCTGCGCAGCTCCTCCTGGGCTTCGCGGCGTTCGAGCACGCGGCCCACCTGCTCGCCCACGCTCTCGACGATGGTCAGCAGGTGGTCGTCGGGCTGCATCGGCTCATCGTTGAAGAACTCCAGCACCGCGGCCACCCGTCCGTGCACAACCACCGGGACCCCGAACGCACCGCGGACACCGATCTCTTCACAAAGCCCGGCCCGCGGGAAGTTGTCGTCTGCGCGGACGTCGACAATCCACGCCGGCTCGCCACTGCTCCAGACGCGACCCGGCAGACCCTTTCCCGGCAGGAAGGGCGTCTGCTCCGTGACCTTCCGGAACTCGAAGAACCGAGGGTCGTTCTCCGGCAGGTGCCACAGCGTGGCTGACGGCAGCAGCCGATCGTGTGTCTCGTTCGGAAGACAGGCATGACCAATGGGCCAGCCCGTCAAGCGGCAGACGACGTCGATGCAGTGCTGGAGGGCTTCGTCGATGCTGTCGGTCTCGGCGGCCATGGCGGTCGCTTCGTGCAGCAGCCGCGCCTCCAGCGCCTGCCGCGCCAGTTGCTCTTCGGCGACCTTGAGCTCGCTGATGTCGCGCGAGATGCCGAACGTGCCGATCACCCGCCCCTCGCGGTCGTGCAGCGGAACTTTCGTGGTGGACACCCAGGTGACGCTGCCGTCCGGCCAGCGGGGACACTCCTCCTTGCCGACAAGTGACATTTCGCGCTCCATCATCCGGCGTTCATCCTCGGCCGCGCGGCTGGCGTAGTCGGGCGGGAAGTAGTCGGCGTCGCATTTGCCGACGACGTTCTGGGGATCCTGTTCGCCCAGTTTCTCGGCCAGCGCCCGGCTGACGCGCAGGAAGCGGCTCTCCGCGTCCTTGAAATAGATGGCATCGGGCAACTGCGTCAGCAGGGCATGCAGCAGATTGCGCTCCTGCTCCAAGGCAGCCTCGGCGCATTTGCGATTGGTGACGTCCTGGATCGAACCCGCCATCCGCACCACCCGGCCTTCCGTGTCTCGGACGGGAACTCCGCGGGCGCGGAACCAGCGCCACTCGCCGATTTTCGTCTGCAGGCGGTACTCCACATCATAAGGCACGTCGTCTTTGATCTGCCGGCGGATCGCTTCCAGCGTGTGCTGCCGGTCGTCCGGGTGCAGGCGCGCTTCGAAGCTCTCGAACCGCGGAGGGAACTCTTCGGCAGATACGCCCAGCAGTTCGAGGAACCGCGGGCCGTACCAGACTTCGCCGGTCTCGACGTTCCAGTCCCACAGGCCGTCGGTGGTGCCGCGCACCGCCAGCTCGAACCGCTCCTGCGTGTCGCGCAGCGCCTGCTCGGTCTCGGCGCGGCCGGCGATTTCCGCCAGGAGGTGCTCGTTGGTGCGGCGAAGCTGGGCCGTGCGGCGGTCGACTTCCTCTCCGAGCACTTCCTGCAGCTTGCGCAGCTCCAACATCGGCGCGGCCAGCTCGGCGAACTGCGCGAGCAGATGCTCGTCGTCTGCGCTGAACTCCCCTTCGCACTTGTCCGAAACCTGCACGACGCCGAGTGAGCGGCCTTCCCGGCCCAGAAGCGGCACCGCCAGCCAGCCCCTGAGCGGCGGGTGCATGCCGGCCGACGAGCCGAAGCCTCGCCATCGCGGATGCGCCTCCAGCTCCGACTGCGTCAGACGGACGGGCCGGGCGATCTCGCCGACCCAGGCATAGATCCCGGAGCCGTCGGGCGCGACATCGAACTTGCGGAACGCCGCGTATTTGTCCGACAGCGACAGGCCGGTCGACTGATGATGCCACGCGGCGTCGAAGGCGAAGTTCACCGCCGCCAGGTGCGCGTCCACCAGTTCCCGGGCCTGCTCGGCGACGGTCTGGAGCACATCGTCGAACGCCGCGGCCGCATGCACCGCGCGCGTCGCAGCGAGCAGCCGCAGAGCCGTGGGCGCGGGCACGCGCTCGGCCGCAGGCTGACGATCCGCCACCTGTTCACTCGCCATCGGGTGCGTCCTGGTCCGTGTAGAGCTGCCTGACTGCGTTCATCGTAGGGAGGGGCTTGGCGAAGCTTCAACAGTGCGCTGCGAAGGCGCTGGGGCGGATTGGGAGAATCGGGAGCCTGACGGCATCACGTCCATCGGGGACGATCGATGAACAAGCCCGCTGCCGCGATGTTCGCGCCGACCATCGCCCTCGCAGCCCCGCTCGACTAGAATGGGGCTGCTGCGGGCGCGCAGGCATCCAGCTCCATGAACTTCTTCGGCTTTCACCCCGTTATCGAAGACTGGTTCCGGTCGCGGTTCGCCGCGCCGACCGAGCCGCAGCGGCTGGGGTGGCCCCACATCGCCGCCGGCCGCCACACGCTGATCGCCGCCCCGACCGGCAGCGGCAAGACGCTGACCGCCTTTCTGGCCTGCATCGATCGCCTGCTGAAAGACGCTCTCGCCGGCCGGCTCACCGACGCAACGCGTGTTGTGTACGTCTCGCCGCTGCGCGCGCTCTCCAACGACATGCACCGCAACCTGGAGGTGCCGCTGGCGGAGATCCAGGAGAGGTTGTCGGGATGGCTGGAGGGTGGAAGTCGGGAGTCGGAGGAAGTGGGTGGGAGAGGATGGAGAATGGAGGATGGAGGATGGCCGGAGCAGGGTGGGAATCGGGAGTCGCAGGAGGTCGGTGGCAGAGGATGGAGGATGGAGGATGGAGGATGGCCGGAGGAGCCGTCCGCCAACGTACCTTCTTCGCCATCCTCTATCCTCTATCCTCCATCTTCACCTCCCCCCGCACCCATCCGCGTCGGACTGCGTACCGGGGACTCGACGGCGACGGAGCGGGCGCGGCTCGTACGAAAGCCGCCCCACATCCTGGTGACGACGCCGGAATCGCTGTACCTGCTGCTCACGGCCGAGCGCGGACGCGAGGCGCTCTCCGCCGTCGATACGATCATCATCGACGAAATCCACGCCCTCGTGCGCGACAAGCGCGGCTCGCATCTCGCGCTGTCGGTCGAGCGGCTCGAAGCGCTCGTCGAGCGGCCGCTGCAACGTATCGGGCTGTCCGCCACGCAGCGGCCGATTGAGCGCACGGCGGTGTTTCTTGTCGGGAATTCGTTCGAGGTCGGCTGGCGAGGATGGAGGATGGAAGATGGAGGATGGCCGGAGCATCCCCGCGACGAGAGATTCTCGTCGCCATCCTCCATCCTCCATCCTCCATCCTCATCCCCCGACGCCCCTCAGCGCCCATCGTCGCAGCACGTCGCCCACCCCAACCGGCCCCCAGTCGAAATCATCGACGTCGGCCACGCCCGCGAGCTGGACCTGGCCATCGAGACGCCCGAGAGCGAACTCGGCGCTGCCTGCATGCACGAGCAGTGGGAAGAGATCTACCGCCGCATCGTCGAGCTGATCCAGAGCCACCGCAGCACGCTTGTGTTCGTCAACACGCGGCGGCTGGCCGAGCGGGTGACGCACCAGTTGACGGAACTGTTGGGCGACGATGTCGTCGGAGCGCATCACGGCTCGCTGGCGGCCGACATCCGCCTGCGAACCGAACAGCGGCTGAAGAATGGTGAGCTGAAGGCCGTCGTGGCCACGGCGTCGCTCGAGCTGGGGCTGGACATCGGCTACATCGATCTCGTCGTGCAGATCGGCTCGCCCCGGTCGATCGCCACGCTCTTGCAGCGGATCGGCCGCTCGGGCCATTCGCTGGGACT
>JAHWKJ010000202.1 GCA_019347905.1 Planctomycetota bacterium | reverse complement strand
AATGGTTGAGGGTTGAGGGTTGAGGGTTGAGGGTCGAGGGTCGAGGGTCGAGGGTTCGAGGGTCGAGGGTTGAGGGTTCGAGGGTCGAGGGTGGATGGTGAATGGTGGAACCAGCCCACGTTTTGTCTTTCTTCAAGTCCCTCAACCCTCAACTCTCAACCATCAACCATTCACACATGCAGTGCCCGTTCGTCGACGGCGAGGGCGGCTTCCTTCAAGGCTTCCGAGAGCGTTGGATGGGCGTGGCAGGTGCGGGCCAGGTCCTCGCTCGAAGCGCCGTACGCAATGGCCGCCGCCGCTTCGGCGATTATGTCGCCCGCACGCGGGCCGAGAATGTGCACGGCCAGCAGGCGGTCGGTCGTTTTGTCCGCCAGCACCTTGATCAGGCCGTCGGTCTCGCCCAGCGTGAAGGCGCGGCCGTTCGCGCGGAAGGGGAAGCGGCCCTTGCGATATGCGACGCCACGCTCCTTGAGCTCTTCTTCCGTCGGGCCGACGGCGGCGATCTCCGGATGCGTGTAGACGACGCTGGGAATGGCGGCATAATCGACATGGCCCCAGCCGGTCGCGATCCGCTCGATACAGGCGATGCCTTCTTCCTCGGCCTTGTGCGCCAAGAGCGGCCCCCCGATGCAGTCGCCGATGGCATACACGCCTTCGGCCGATGTCCGAAACGCCTCGTCGACCTCAATGAAGCCCCGCTCGTTGTGCTCGACGCCCGCGGCCCCGAGATCCAGCCCCTCGGTGTGAGGCACGCGGCCCACAGCGATCAGCACGCGATCGGCCTCGACGGCCTCGCCGCCTTCCAGCTCGATGCGGCAGCGGTTCTTCCGAACGGAAGCCGACGTGACGCGGCTTTCGAGTCGGAACTTCAGGCCCTGCTTCTCGAACAGCTTGCGGGCTTCGCGGGCGATCTCGCCGTCGGTGCCGGGCAGGATGCGGTCGAGGTATTCCAGCACCGTCACCTCGGCGCCCAGCCGGCGCCAGACCGTGCCCAATTCGAGACCGATGTAGCCGGCGCCGATGACCGCCAGCATGCGCGGCACTTCGGGCCACGCCAGGGCTTCGGTGCTGGTGCCGATGCGGTCGCCGTCCGGCTCGACGCCTTTGAGCGTGGCGGGGCGGCTGCCGGTGGCGACGAGGACGTGCCCGGCTTCAAGCTCCTCGACCGCCCGGCCGTCGCGTTCGACGACGAGCTTTCGCGGCGCTGTGAAGCGGGCGCGGCCGCGGTACCGGGTGACGCCGTGCTTGCGATACAGCCCGTCGATGCCGCCGGTGAGCTGCTCGACCACGCGGTCTTTGCGGGCGAGCATTCTGCCGAGGTCAAGCTGCACGTCGCCGGCTTCGATACCGTGCGGCTGCAGGGATCGCCGCGCCTGCTCGTAGAGATGGCTGGATTCGAGCAGCGCCTTGCTGGGGATGCAGCCGACGCGCAGGCACGTGCCGCCGAGACGGTCGTGTTCATCGACCGACGCCGTATCCAGTCCAAGCTGGGCCGCGCGCAGCGCCGCGACGTAACCGCCCGGTCCGGCTCCGATGACGATCAGGTCGTGGCGCTGCATGGTCGGGATTCGAGCCAGGTCGTAGATCTGCCTGTCCCGCATTAGACAGACGAGCCGCTGTCCGCTCAAGAACGATCGCGGCGGCGGAATTGCAGCCGCGACCGGCTGAAGTCCCCGAGCTCGCATTGTGAGCCGGCTCGCTCCCCGCTAAGTTACGCCGCATGATCCGCTGCTGCCTGTTCGACATGGGAAACGTCGTCCTGTTCTTTTCGCACGAGAAGATGTGCGCGCAGATGGCCGGCACCTGCGGGCGCGACGCCGATGAGGTCTACCGGCTGGTGATGGACTCGGGTCTGCAGCGACGATTCGAGTGCGGCCTGAGCGTCGCCGACTATCACCGCGCGTTCGAGGCCGCGGTGCGCTGTCCGGTTCCGCGGGACGAGCTGCTGGAAGCCCACTGCGATATCTTCGAGCTCAATGAGGCCCTTGTGCCGGTGCTGGACGCGCTGAAGTCGCGCGGCATGCGGCTGGTGCTGCTCTCGAATACCGACGCGGCGCACTTCGAGTTCATCCGGCGGCGTTTCGACGTGCTCGAATACTTCGAGGAGTGCGTACTGTCGTTCCGCGTGGGCGCCATGAAGCCGGCGGAAGCGATCTACCGCGCTGCGATCGAAGCGGCGGGATGTGCGGCGCACGAGTGCTTCTACACCGACGACATCGCGGAATACGTTCACGCGGCCCGTCGCTTCGGCCTGCCGGCGGAGACGTTTACCGGCGTGCCGGCCCTCCGCGAGCACCTCGCCTCGCGCGGCGTCCTTGCGGCCGCACGACTCGTCGGGGACGCGGAAGCTCTGCTATGATGTGGTCATGAAGACCGCAGTCGAACTGCCGGAAAGCGTCGAGCAGCGAACGGCGCAGAGCGTCCCTCTCACGGCGGCGATGGAGCAGCCGGTGCGCGAGACGGCCGCCACGCTGCGGATTGCCGGCGTGCAAATGGACGTCGCATTCGGCGACCCTGAGAAGAACCTCGGCCGCATCGAACGTTTTCTGCGGCAGGCGGCGGAGAACGGCGCCGAACTGGTGATCTTTCCCGAGTGCGCCGTCACCGGCTATTGCTTCGACAGCCTGGAGGAAGCTTGGCCGCTGGCGCAGAGCGTGCCCGGGCCGGCGACAAAGCGGCTTGGCCTCGTCTGTGTCGAAACGGGCGTCTATGCCGTTTTCGGCTTGCTCGAAGCGGACGGTGAACGCGTCTTCAACACGGCCGTGCTGGTCGGGCCGGAGGGCGTGATCGGCCGGTATCGCAAAGTTCATCTGCCGTATCTGGGCGTCGACCGTTACACGACGCCGGGCGACGGCGGGTTTAGCGTGTTTGCGGCGGGCGAGGTGCGGGTGGGCATGACGATTTGTTACGACGCCGCCTTTCCGGAAGCGTCGCGCGTGCTGGCACTCGAGGGTGCCGACCTGATCGTCCTGCCCACCAACTGGCCCCCGGGTGCCGAGTGCATGGCCGATTTCGCCGTGAACACGCGGGCGATGGAAAACGCCGTCTACTTCGCGGCCGTCAATCGCGTGGGCACGGAGCGCGGCTTCCGCTTCATCGGCCGCAGCCGCATCTGCGATCCCGGCGGCAACACCCTGGCCGTCGCCGGCGAGGACGAAACGATTCTGTATGCCCAGATCGAGCCGGAGCGCGCGCGCCGCAAGCGGATTGTCCGCGTTCCCGACAAGCACATCATCGACCGCATGGCAGACCGCCGGCCGGAGATGTACAGCCGCCTCACACAGCCACACGACCTGGCCGGGCCGCGCGCTCGGCCGGCGGATTCGTAGGACGGATTTCAATCCGTCCCTGCCGACGGCTCACCACCGCGGACAGCGATCGCGTGCATTTCGTCGACGATACGTCTATCAAGCTTAGTAGAATCGGCCATGGAGAATTGCCCCATCGACGTCGCACAAGCGGCCGCGTTCGAACGCGATGGTTTCATCATCGTCCGGCGGCTGCTCGATGCCGAGGAAATCGAACTGTTGCGAGACATCGCCCGGGCCGACCACGAGCTCGCCCGCGAGCGCTCCAGCCGCGCCGACGGTGAAGGCGGAGCTGTGGAACTCGTCGTTCGCAACGAACTGCCCGAGGACAGTCTCTATGGAGCAATCGTTCGCAGCCGCCGGATTGTGAGCGTCATGGAGCGCCTGCTGGGCGACGAGGTGTACCATTATCACCACAAGATGATCCTCAAGGAGCCGCGCACCGGCGGAGCCTGGGCGTGGCACCAGGATTACGGCTACTGGTACAACAACGGCTGCCTGTTCCCCGATCTGGCGAGCTGCATGATTGCCGTCGACGGGGCGACGCGCGAGAACGGCTGCCTGCAGGTGCTGGCCGGCTCGCAGCGCCTCGGCCGCATCGAGCACGGAAAAGTCGGCGACCAGACCGGGGCCGATCCCGAGCGTGTGACCGAGGCCTGCCGGCGGCTGGAGCGCGTGTACTGCGAGCTGGAGCCGGGCGACGCCATCTTCTTCCATGCGAATCTGCTGCACCGTTCCGACCAGAACACGAGCGACCGCCCGCGATGGGCTTTCATCTGCTGCTACAACACGCGGCACAACGACCCGTACAAGGAATCGCGGCACCCGCGTTACACACCATTGGCGGTGTGGCCGGACGAGCGGGTGAAGGAAGTTGGGCGGTTACAGTGGGCAGTGTTGTGCGGGCGGGGGTGAGGGAGTTGCCGGCGTCGCGACGGTAGGGAGTATGAGGTACTCGGTTGAGGTTCCGGCATCTGCACGGCGTGCGTGGTGCCACGGCGCACTTCGTTCCACGGCGTACCTGTACCAGGTACTTGGTACGGAGTACGAGGTGCCCTCCCGTTTCGTTATCTTGTACAATGTCCGACGTCCTATACCGGCTCCCATTGCGATGATCGAATCCCGGGGACGCTCATGGCCGGGGTGCGCGACTTCATCGACCTGCGAATGTGGCAGACCGCGCGCGAGGTGTCGAAGCAGATTTTTCTGCTGACGAAGCGCGACGCCTTTGCCGCCGATCGTCGGCTTGTGGAGCAGATCAACGACCTCCTCGGAGTCGGCGATGTCGAACATTGCCGAAGGCTTCGGGCGAGGCACACAGGGAGAATTCGTGCAGTTTCTGGGTTTCGCTCTGGGCAGCGCCGACGAAACGCGATCGCATCTCTGCTCTGACATCGCGCGGGATACGCGTCCTCCGCGCTCGAAACGTGGCGCGGGTCCGTCCAATGCTTAGCGCCGACGATACTGCTCGATAAACCTCGCGCAGCATCAAGTCCGCGCCCACGGTATTGGTTTCGATCTCGCGGGCATCGCCCCTGCCGTCACGCCCACATGGTTTTACACCTTTCTCGAATGGCTCGAGCGTGCACCGGCCGCCGCAAACGATCAGCCCTCCCAGCGAGCGCCCACGCCCCCGGCTCACCGGCTCCGCGGTGAGCTTCCGCGGCCACGGGGCCGCCGCTAGAATGCATCCACCTGCCTCGATATGTTCCCGCCCCGCCAACCTGCCTCGCGGAGGGTTTCGCCGATGCTCTCGCTCTGTTCCACGGCCGATCACCATTGTGAAGGCGTTTCCCGGCGCAGCTTCCTGAAAATCGGCGCACTGGGCGGGCTGGGCGTTTCGCTGCCGATGCTGCTGGCCGCGAAACGAGCGCAGGCGGCCGCACCGGCACCGGGCGATGATGTCAATTGCATCCTCGTCTGGACCCGCGGCGGCACTAGCCATCACGACACGTTCGATCCCAAGCCCGCGGCCCCGGTGAGCGTGCGAGGCGAGTTCGGCGTCATCGACACGGCCGTGCCCGGCGTGCAGTTCACCGACATCGTCCCGATCATGGCTCGCGAGCTGAAGCGGTTCGCGGTCCTGCGCGGCTGGAACCCCCGAAACGGCAGCCACGGCACCGCCGACCAGTGGGTTATGTCGGGCCGCAAGTTCAACCAGGCCATGCACTACCCCACCTACGGCTCCGTCGTGAGCTGGCACAAGGGTTTTAAAACGGCAATGCCGCCGTTCGCGCAGCTTGGGGACCAGGTGGACCGCCGCTTCGGGGGCGGCATGTCGGGCATTCTGGGCTTGGAGCACAACCCCTTTGAAATGCTGGCGGATCCCAACGCCGAGAAGTTCAACGTCCGCGACATCACACCCCCGGCGGGCATTACAATGGAGCGGGTCAAGCGGCGGCGGAAGATGCTCTCGGTCGTCGACGAGCTTCAGCAGCAGGCGGAATTGCAGCCGGCCGCTTTCGATGCGCTCGATGAGCACTACAAGGCGGCCCTCAACATGATCACCGCCCCGGAGACGCGGCGGGCCTTTGAGATGCACACTGAAGACGCGGCCCTCCGCGACAGTTACGGGCGGAACCGCTTCGGCCAAAGCTGCCTGTTGGCCCGGCGGCTGATCGAAGCCGGCGTGCGGTTCGTCACCGTCACCGACGGCGGCTGGGACACGCACCAGAACAACTTCAAGTCGCTCAAAGACCGGCTGATCCCGAAGGTCGACCAGGCGCTGCCGGCGCTGCTGGCGGATCTGGAAGACCGCGGCATGCTCTCGACGACGCTCGTGTTGTGGCTGACGGACTTCGGCCGCACGCCGAAGATCAACTCGGCCAGCGGCCGCGACCATTGGGCGGGATCGGGCTTCGCGATTGCGGCCGGAGCGGGGATCCCCGGCGGCAGTGTGCTGGGCGAGACGGACGACGAAGGCGGCCGTCCGATCCGCGACGAATACTTCACCGACGATATCGCCGCCACGATCTACCATAAGCTGGGCCTGCCGCTCGACCTGGTGGCGGAAAGCCCCGACGGCCGCCCGGTGCGGCTGATCGAGGGCCGCGTGATTCGCGAATGGGTGTGAGCGGGCGCTGAGCGGTTTAGCCGGGTCCGTCCCATCGGGACGCGCGCTTTCCCGCCCCCGCGTCCCGACGGGACGCGGCTAAACGCAAGCGCCGCAAGCCCGGCCAGGGGCTGTAACGCCTGCTGGTATCCGGTAGACTGGAAGCAGGCACCGGCCCGGCCGCAGCCGACATCCACGATCGACACCCGCGGAGTTCCGCCATGAAACTGCGTCCGCTGTTCTTTGTGACGTTCGCCCTTTGTGCGGGGCTCCTCGCCGCCGCCCAGCCAACTCACACGCTCAAGGAAGTCAAAGGGCCGCCCAAAGGCCTCTCGGAGAAGATTGCCGCGGAGATGAATCCTGCCGGCTGGAGCGTCGTCACGCCGGACGGCCCCGTGGTCGAAATCTGGTTCGCCAAAGGCATCGAGGTGAAGCCCGGCTTCTCGCCCTCGTTCAACGTAAAGTACCCGTTCCAGCCGGGACAGCTCGTGGGGGCGCTGAACGTGCCGGAGAAGTCCGGCTTCACCGACTTCCGCGGCCAGGAGCTTCCGGCCGGCGCCTACACGCTGCGTTACGGGCAACAGCCGGAAGACGGCAACCACATCGGCACCAGTGCCACGGCCGACTTCCTGCTCGCGCTGCCGGCCAAGGTCGACACCGACACCAAGCCGATCGCAGGCTTCGATCCACTGTCGGAGAAGAGCGCGGCCTCGATCCCCGGCGGCACCCACCCGGCGATCTTTTCGTTGTTGCCCGTCGAGAAGAAGGCCGAGAAGCCGGGCCTCGTTCACAACGAAGACCGCGACTACAGGATTCTCGAAGCGACGGTCGACGGCAAGGCGAAGGACAAGGCGATGCCGGTGCCGGTGCGGCTGATCGTCATCGGCCGCTCGGAGGTATGAGCGAGATGCGACTTTGCCTCGGAATGCTTGCAGTCGCGGGCTTGTGGGTCGCGCCGCTCTTCGCGGACGAGGCCGGCGGGACCGCAGCAGGCACATCGCCGGACTCAGCAGCCGCATCGCCCGCCGACCAGAACGGCAAGGGCGACGCCGAAACCGTCCCTGCACGCAGAGAGCTTTTCCGCGGCAAGGTGGTGCGGCTCGCCGATGCCCTCAAGCGGCGGAAGGTGACGGCGTTCAGCGAGATCGAAGATCAGGTCGTGCTGGAGACGGCCGACGGCAGGCTGATCCCCATCGTGCCGGACTGGCGCGGCCGCGCGTTCTTTCAGGACCAGCGGCTGCGCGACCGCGAGGTCGAGTTGGTGGGTTACCAGCCGGAGAAGACGCCCTACCTGAAGGTGCTGATGGTCTTCACCGCGGACGAAAAGGGCGAGCGGCAGTACACCGACTACTGGTGCGACATCTGCGCGATCCCGATGTACGAGATCAAGCCCTGCGACTGCTGCCAGGGACCGATCCGTCTGCGCTTCCAGCCACGCGAGCTGCCGGAGTACGTGGAGCAGGGCGGCGAATCCTCGGCGCGGACCAGCGACCGCTGAATCGCGAAAGTTCCGCTGCCAATGCCGGCAGGGTCGAACAAAGAGGGCCTTGCCATGGGCTGCCGAGTCGACCCCGTCTGGGATTAATCTACGGCACCGACAGCGTCTCTCGCTCGAAGGTCCATCGCACATGTTCGAGCGGCGCCGCGGCAAGCGCCTGCCGCAAATCGGCATCGTCTGCATAGCGCCGGGCATCGATGCGCCGCGCCGGGACGCACAGGGTGAGCCGCGCGACCGACAGCGGATGCGGCTCCGCCAAAATGCGTCCGGACGCACACATCGCCAGCCGCAGGATCTGACCGCCGGGCAGAGTTGTTTCGAAAGGCTCGGGCGACGGCGAGCAGCACATCCACAGACTGATGGCATCGAGAGCCTGCAGATACTGTAAGCCGCTGTTCATGAGCGCTTCGAGCTCCGTTTCAGCGATACTGACCGTGGCGGCCTCCCGCCAGTGCCGCTGCTTCGGGGACTGCTGCCAAAGGAACTCCTGAAGCGGTCGAGTCACGAGGCTTTCTCCGGACCTCCCTGCGAGTGCTCGTTGGGCGAGACAGCAGAAATGCCGGCTGACCCACAAGCCGCAGAGTGCCGCCAACGCCCTGCCGGCGCGACCTGCCGTGGACTCGACACGGCAAGTCCGGGCAAGCTCGATGAGCGCGTGCGGATCAGTCCGTTCGAGGGCCCGGGGCGGTACATCGTCCACGGCCACTGCCGATGAGAGTTCCGCAAGCAGCCGAAGAATGTCGTCGTCCGCCCATCCCTCTTCAGCAAGCGACACCAGCAGCCAGTGCCGAAGTTGGAGTGCCGGATCGATTGACGCACAGCAATCGATCGAGCGACTCCAGATTCGGCATGCTTCGTTCATAGGCATCTCAGTAAAGCTTCGCGGCCGGCCGTGTGCGGCCTCGATCGTGGGACGGGCCTCCCAAGTCTGCCAGCCGACATCGTGGCGGATCACCGCCGGAACGAGCGCGTGCGGCATCGGCAGTGCCGCGACGTCTTCGTTGCCCCACACGGCGGCCAGTTCGCCGGCAAGGCGAGCGTGTTCCACTTGCGAGATCAGCAGCCACTGGCCGTCGGCGTCGCGGCGGATCATGCGGGGTCGTCCCTGCTCGCAGACTATCGAAAGGCTGGAGTGTCTTCGCACAAGCGAGACGCTTGTGCTACGTCTGCCGTTGTATCACGTGAAACAGGTTGTTGCGACGGCCGAAGTGCAGCGCGATAATGCTTCCGTCCGTGCGGCAGAACCGGGGGTGCTCGATTGCACGATACTTCACTCAGCCTGTTGGAGCGCGTGCGCTCGCGGGCCGCTTCGGCCGAGTGGCAGCGGCTGGTGGAGTTGTATACGCCGCTGTTGGCCGGCTTTCGCCGGCAGGTGATGGAGCGGCAGCCGGCAGCGCAAGTTTCCGCGGACCTCGGCATGCCGCTCCATTCGGTTTATGCCGCGAAGTCCCGCGTGCTGGCGGCGCTGCGTGCGGAAGCTGGGGGACTGGTCGACTGATATTCGGCTGGTGAACTGAATTCACCACAGCCGCTCGAACACCAACGGGTGATCGGACGCCGGGTCACCCACGCGCAGGCCAATGCGGCCGTCGATGAGGTCGGTCAACAGGTCGCCGCACACCTCCGCCCGCCAGCCCGTCGCCAGGCTCGGCGGCTCGCCCTGCTCGCGCTCGGCGAGGTGCCAGCGCACGAGGTCGCGCAAGTCGGCAGTCGTCCCGACAAGCTGGCGTGAGATTTCCAGCTCGGCGCAGCGGTTCGTCAGTGCCAGGTTGAGCAGCTTCGAGAGCACGTGCTCGTCGGCTTCGATGCTGGCCGCGTTCCGTGGCGCCGGCGGCGGGAGGAGCTGCTCCGGTCGCTGCCGGCCGCGCTCGACGCACTCCAGCAGCGCCGGAATGTGCCGCTTGTAGTCGGATCGGTTCATGTCGCGCATCGCCAGCAGCTCGTCGCGATTGGCCGGCTGGCGGCGGGCCAGCTCGATGATCAGATCGTCGCGCAGCACTCGCCGCACAGGCTTGTTGCGGTCCGCAGCCTCTTTCTCGCTCCATTCGGCCAGCTCGACCTCCG
>JAHWKJ010000201.1 GCA_019347905.1 Planctomycetota bacterium | reverse complement strand
GAACGGAGAGGGACCATTCTCGACAGCATCCAGTGCTGCCCAATTTGGGGCACCATTCGGCTGCAGGTTCACGGTGTGCGTCGCGGGGAACATCCGACCGTCGGGCGTGGTGAGACGCGCGTGGACGGTGAGCTGCGATCCCGCCGGCGGCTCGTCCCACGGAATCTCAAACTGGTAGCCGGACGACAGCCACCCGCTGTGCCAGTAGGCGCGGCTCTCCGCAGCCCCGCACGTCCAGGTCGCGATGGTGCGCTCGCCTTCGGCGCGCGAGAGGTCAACCAGCTCCAGATGCAGTTCGCCCGGGAGCTTGACCAGCTCGCCATCGGCGTCGTGCGGCACGAGCACGATGTTGACGGCATCATCGCCGGGGCTGCCGTCGCGATCGACGGGGCGGGTGAGCAGCTCGTTGAACCGCAGCCCGCTGGCGCGGGTGAGGATCTCGGCCTGCTCGGGCAGCACCGCCGGCTGCAGCTTTTCCGCGGCGGCGGTCCGCAGGCGGTTGCTCTCCTGCTGGGCGATCTCCAGCTCGGCTTCGCGGGCGGCGAGCTGCGCCTGCATCTTGTACAGCGCGTCCTCATGGTCGCGGAGCCGCGCTTCCAGAATCTCCGCGCGGTTCATCCCCCCGGCGCAGCCCACCGCGGCGAGGACGAGTGCCGGAACGATCCAGCGAAGACACCTGTTCATGGCTGATTCCAAGCGTCGAAATGCGGCCGCCGGCGCGCTTCGGCAGCGCGGCCTCGCACGAGCGGCCGAAAGAAGGAAGCGATGGAAATGCGGAGAGAGGGAGCAGACCGACCACGAACCTGGCCGGGCCGCGGATACTATGCGCGAGCCGCCGCGCAGGCAAGAGGAGCTTTGCGAGCCTTTGCGCCTTCGCGCCTTTGCGTCAAACAAACGCAGATTACGCCGACCGCGATTCGGGCAACTCGATCAGCTTGGGGACGGTGACTTGGGTGCCCACCACGGCGCCATGGTCGCGCTGGAGCTGGCGGAAGCGCTTCTTGAGGAACCCGTACAGTTCCAGCGGCGGGCCGCTCGCGAGGTAACGCTCGACCAGCAGCTCCATCTGCCGATCGTACTCCTTCTGACTGTGCGAGTGCACGTGGTAGCGGCCGTTCATGCGGCGGATGTCGCCGTCGAACAACGGGCCGATGTGGTACAGCTCGTGAAACACCGTCACCAGCTTTTCGCGGAAGCTGTGGTCGAGAAACCGCGGCAGGTAGAAGGTGAGGATGTACAGCATCTCGCGGTCGCCCTCGAACAGCCGCTGTACGGTCCACAACCGGCCGGCGCGGCGGGTGACGAGCGCGCCGCGCTCGAAGCGCATGGGCGTCAGCTTGGCCTGCAGGCCCCACGAGACGCGGCGGCGGGCCTGGGCGAACGTGACCGCGACCTCGTCCATGCGGATGTGGTGAAAATCCGGCACGCGGCGGCAGATGTCGTCGCACAGCCGCCGCATGGCTGTCGTGAAGTCGAAGTGCAGTTGCGCGAACATCGGCCGAAGATTCCTTTCGGGCCGCGGTCGGGGGATGACAAGGTGACAAGGTGAGGGGGTGACAAGGTGACGGCTGGCGCCACCTTCGACTGCCCAATCAGTTGGGGCGCCGGACGTAGCGCCAGCGCCTCACCTTGTCACCTTGTCACCAGTCGGCTCCTCGCCGGCGGTGGGCGGCGCGCTTGCTTCACCGGCCGGTGTGGCTTCCGGAGCGGTCTGTTCCGCCTCTTCCTCATCCATGACCACCGGGGCGCGGCGGCGGGTGCGGACGCGGTCGCGCTCCGGGTCGCCCACGAATTCCAGCAGCGCTTTTCGGCCGGCGTCGCCCAGCCGGACTTCCGGCAGGCGGATGATGCGGGTATAGCCGCCGGGACGGCTCTCGAAGCGCTCGGCCAGCTCGTCGAACAGGATGTCGACCGCCGCGTTGTCGCGGAGGATGTCGAACGCCCGCCGCCGCAGGGCGAGGGCCGGCGCGATGGCCTGGTTCCACTGGTTCCACTGGTCGCTGTCGCGCCATTCCCTCCACTGGGTGGAGCCGCGCTCGGCGGTGGTTTCAAACTCGCGGGCGCGCTCCTGGTGGGGCACGGCTTTGCGCGCCATCGTCACCAGCTTTTCGACGTACGGCCGCAGCTCTTTGGCTTTGGCCAGCGTGGTGACGATGCGACCAGGCACGGCCGGCGCGTGCTCGTCGTCCTCGTCGGGGCGCACGGTCCGAATGAGGCTGGCCGCCATGTTGCGGAACAGCGCCTTGCGGTGACTGGCGTTGCGGCCGAGCTTGCGGCCGCGGAGTTTGTGGCGCATTTCGGAGGGTTGAGGGTTGAGGGTTGAGAGGCCGGCGTTCTGCGTACGCATGCAGGGTCCGGCCCTTTCGACCTTGGACCCTTTCGACCTTTTCGACGCTCCGCGGGTTACTTCGCCTTGGCGGTCTTCTGGGGCACCTTCATGCCCAGCCGCAGGCCGATGGCTTCGAGACGCTCCTTCACTTCCAGCAGCGTCGTCTCGCCGAAGTTGCGGACCTGCAGCAGATCTTCTTCACCTTTGCTCACCAGGTCGCGGACGGTGTTGATGCCTTCCGATTCGAGACAATTCGTGGCCCGCACCGAAAGGTTGAGCTCCGCGAGGCTCTGGCTCAGCTTCTCTTCCAGCTCCAGGTCGATCGGGGCGTAGCCGGTATCCTGCAGCATGCGCGCGAGGCCGGCTTCGGGCGGCACTTCGGGGCCGGGCTCGCGATACGTGACGAACGGGTTCAGGTGCTTGCGAAGGATCTTGGCGGCCTCGACCAGCGCCATCTCCGGCGTGACGGTGGCGTCGGTCCAGATCTCCATGGTCAGCTTGTCGTAGTTCGTGCGCTGGCCGACGCGGGTGTCTTCCACGTTATAGCGCACCCGCAGGACCGGCGAAAAGATCGCATCCAGCGGGATGATGCCCACCTCGGGATTCCTTTCGTAGTGCTCGCGTGCCGGGACGTAGCCGCGGCCGTTCTCGACCGTCAGCTCCAGGTTGAAGGGCACGTCGTCGGTCATCGTGGCGATGACCAGGTCGCGGTTGATGATCTCGACCTGGTCGTCGGTGATGACATCGGCCCCGGTGACGACCCCGCGGTTGTGCCGCTCGATGCGCAAAGTCTTCGACGAGGCGCTGGAGTTCTTGATGATCAGCGACTTGAGGTTCAGACAGATCTCGGTGATATCTTCGACGATACCGGGAATGGTCGAGAACTCGTGCTGCACGCCCTGCACCTTCACGCGCGTGATGGCGCTGCCTTCGAGGCTGGAGAGCAGGATGCGGCGGAGGCTGTTGCCGATCGTCGTGCCGAAGCCGCGCTCGAACGGCTCGGCGACGAAGCGGCCGTAGGTGGCGGTGTAGTTATCGCGCTCGACGGCGACCCGGCTCGGGAGTTCCAGTCCGCGCCAGCGAATACGCATGGATCGATGCTCCTGGGAACAGTAGGCAGTAGGCGGAAGGCAGTAGGCAGTCGGCGGAAAGCAGTAGGCGGTCGGCAGAAGGCAGTCGGCATTGCGGTTGGCAGAAGGCTGCCCACTGCGTTCTGCCTACTGCCTACTGGCCTGGTTTCTCACACGCGGCGTTTTTTCGGCGGGCGGCAGCCGTTGTGCGGCAGCGGCGTGACGTCTTCAATGGCTTTGATGCTGATGCCGGAGATCTGCAGGCCGGTGATGGCGCTTTCGCGGCCGGAGCCGGGGCCTTTCACCCGGACTTCCAGTTCGCGGACGCCGAACTTGGCGGCCCGCTCGGCACAGGTTTCGGCCGCGCGCTGGGCGGCGAAGGGCGTGCTCTTGCGGCTGCCCTTGAAGCCCACGGTGCCGGCGGTGGCCCAGCACAGGACTTCGCCGTTGGCGTCGGTGATCGTGACGGTCGTGTTGTTGAACGTCGCCTTGATGTGGGCGACGCCGCGCGAGACGTTCCTGCGGACTCGCTTCTTTTTCGATTTCGCCAAAAGATCCCCCTCTGTGGTGACAAGGTGACAAGGTGAGGGGGTGACAAGGTGACAAGAGGACCGGTGTCATGTGATCCGCTGTGTTCGCGCCAGCGGTCACCTTGTCACCTTGTCACCTTGTCACCTTGTCACCGACTTCCCGGCTTAGTGCCTCATATCCTTCACGCCCTTCTTGCCGGCGACGGTCTTCTTGACGCCCTTGCGGGTGCGGGCGTTGGTCCGCGTGCGCTGGCCGCGGACGGGCAGGCCGCGGCGGTGCCGCAGACCGCGGTATGAGTGAATGTCCCGCAGGCGGGCGATGTCCTGCTGGACGCGGCGGCGGAGCTGGCCCTCGATGGTGTATTCCTTGTCGAGGATGTTGTTGAGCCGTGCCAGCTCGTCGTCGGAGAGCTCGCGGGCCTTCGTCTGGGGATTGATTCCCAGTTGGAAGCAGATGTTGATCGCCGTCGCGCGGCCGATGCCGTACAGATACGTCAGCGAAATGTAGGTTGGTCGGTCGCTGGGGACGTCGACGCCTTGAAGTCGGGGCATGCTTGGTTGAGGGTTGAGGGTTAAGGGTTGAGTTTGAGGGTTGAGGGTTGAGGGTTGAGGGTTGAGGGTTGAGGGTTGAGGGGCTTGACCCTCAACTCTCAACCATTTCATCCTTGTCGCTGCTTGTGCCGCGGGTTGGACGAGCAGATGACGTAGATCCGGCCCTTGCGGCGGACCAGCTTGCAGTTCTCGCAGATGCGCTTGACGCTCGAACGAACCTTCATGAGAGAACGCCTTCGTGCTGGCCGCTGCTGAAGCCCACGGGTTGCAACCCGTGGGCTTGGAGATCATCAAACAAGAGCACCGTGGCGGCGCGAGAGTGGACCGCGGCCCCGGCTGAGACGGCAGCGATTATAGGTCTCCGCCTCGCACAACGGCAAGCATGGCGGCCGGAAATTCTTTGGCGGCAGGCGCTTCGCCCCTCGGTTGAACGATGCGACGCAACTCGCTATGGTTTCCTGTTCCGAGACCTCGCCCTATTCCACAGCGACGGCTTTGCCCAAAAAGGGGACAGTCCCCTTTTTGGGCAAAGCCCGCAGCGACCGCCAAAGACGGATGTCTGATATGAGCACGTGGGTGGCAACCAGGGAGACCATAAAGCCCCAGTGGTTTGTCGTCGACGCCGACGGCGAAATCGTCGGCCGCCTCGCCACCCGCCTGGCGATGGTGCTGATGGGCAAGCACAAGCCGACTTACACGCCGCACGTCGACTCCGGCGACTTCGTCGTGGTGGTGAACTGCGAACGGGTGCGGTTCAGCGGCAAGCCGCTGGCCCATCCGCGGCACCCGTACTTCACGAAAAAGATGCTGGATAAGACGTACGAGCGGTACACGGGGTACCCCGGCGGCCGCAAGCTGTTCCCGGCCGCCCAGATCTGGGCACAGCACCCCGACCGCATCCTGCGCGAGGCGGTGCGGCGGATGCTGCCCAAGAGCAAGCTCGGCCGCCAGATGCTGCGGAAGCTGAAGCTCTACGCCGGGCCGGACCATCCGCATCAGGCCCAGCAGCCACAGGAGCTGCCGGCGCATTTGAAACCGTAGCATTCAATGACGAATGCCGAAATCCGAATGTCGAAGGAATGACGAAGCCCGAATGACGAAGGCATCGATGGCACAGAAACGGAACGAGACGGACGCCGAAGCATCGGCCGCCGCGAAGGACGAACAGGCTCAGGATGCCGACGAAGCTCAGGCCCCGGCCGCGACCGAAGAAGGCAACGGCCAGGCTGCCGAAGCGGAAGCGGCGCCCGGCGGTGACATGCCGGAGTTGACGCTGGGCGAGGGTGCTCCGGCGGGAGAAGCGGAGCGCGATCCGGATTACGTGCCGATCATCCGCGGGCGGATTGACCGCTTCGGCACGGCGATGGGGACGGGCCGCCGCAAGACGGCGGTCGCCCGCGTGCGCATCACCGAAGGCACCGGCAAGCTCGAGTTCAACGGCCGCACGCTGGATGAATATTTCCGCGTCGAACGCGACCGCAAGATGGTCACCGGGCCGCTGCGAGCCGTGGATCGCGAAGGCAAGGTCGACGTCTGGGTCCGCGTCGAGGGCGGCGGCACCACCGGTCAGACGGGCGCGGTCATCCTCGGCATCGCCCGCGCCCTGCAGGCCCGGGAACCCGACCTGCACCATACGCTGGCCGACGGCGGCTATCTCACCCGCGACAGCCGCATGGTCGAGCGCAAGAAGTACGGCAAGAAGAAAGCCCGCCGCAGCTTCCAGTTCTCGAAGCGCTGAGCCGGCGCGGCTCACGGGGTACGACTGCCAAGCCCACGGGTTGCAACCCGTGGGCTTTTTCACGACAGTCGATTCCATGGCCTCCAGCACTCTCGCACCACCGGCTCGCACCAGCGCCGCCGCGCTGATCGACCGGCTGCGAACTGTCGTCGAGGGCGACCGCCTGCTGTACGATCCGCAGGAGCTCCTCGTCTACGAGTGCGACGGCTATGTCGTCGAAAAGCGCTCGCCCGACGTCGTGGTTTTCCCCGAAACGGCAGACGAGATCGCGGCCATCGTGCAAATCTGCAACGAGTTCGACGTACCGTTTGTCCCCCGCGGGGCCGGAACGAGTCTCGCCGGCGGATGTCTGCCTGTGGGCGGCGGCGTGATGATCGCGCTCACCCGCATGAAGCGGATCCTGGAAGTCAACCTCCGCGACCGCTACGCCGTCGTCGAACCGGGGCTGGTCAACGTGCACCTCACGCGGCACCTCGCGGGCACCGGCTTTCATTACGCGCCCGACCCATCCAGCCAGGGCGCCTGCACCATCGGCGGCAACGTCGCCACCAATTCCGGCGGGCCGCACACGCTGAAGTACGGCGTCACCGTCAACCACGTGCTGGGCGTCGAGATCGTGCTGGCCGACGGCACCATTACCCGGCTCGGCGGTCCCTGCGAAGACGTGCCCGGCTACGACCTCACCGGGCTGTTCGTGGGCAGCGAGGGCACGTTCGGCATTGTCACGAAAATCTGGGTGCGGCTGACGCGCGACCCCGTCGCCTACCGCACGATGCTGGGCGTGTTCGAGACCGTCCGCGACGCCACCACCGCCATCAGCAACATTATCGGTGCGGGGATCGTGCCGGCCGCTCTGGAACTGATGGACCAGGGCATCGTGGAGGCGGTCGAAGCCGCTTACAGCTTTGGCTTTCCGCTCGACGCCGGGGCGGTCGTGCTGATCGAGGTCGACGGTCTGGAAGTCGCCGTCGACGACGAGGCCGCCCGCATCACAGAGATCTGCCAGCAGTCGGCCGCCCGCGAGGTCCGCACGGCCAACACGCCCACCGAGCGGCAGCTACTGTGGAAGTGCCGCAAGCAGGCTTTCGGGGCCATCGGCCGTCTCAGTCCCAGCTATTGCACGCAGGACGGCGTCGTCCCGCGGACGAAGCTGCCGGAGATCCTCGACTTCATCGCCGATTGCGGCCGCCGACACCAGGTGCGGATCGTGAACGTGTTCCACGCCGGCGACGGCAACATTCATCCGATCCTGCTGTTCGACGAGCGCGACGCCGAGCAGATCGGCCGCGTGCTGGCCGCCGGCGACGAGATCCTTTCGAAGTGCATCGAGCTGGGGGGCAGCGTCACCGGCGAGCACGGCATCGGTGTCGAGAAAATCAGCTTCATGGAGCGGCTGTTCACACCGAGCACCTTGGAAGTGATGGCCGACGTGCGGACGGCTTTCAACCCCGAAGGCCGGCTCAGCCCCAGCAAGCTCCTGCCAACCGCCGGCGCCTGCGGCATGGAACACATCGAACGCAGCCACCCGGCGCGGCGTGCCGCCCTGTGACTATCGGCTCGCAGGGTCGATGGCCTGCGCTCACGGGCGCGTTCCGGCCGCATCGGCGTGGTATTCCCGCGCACGTCCCACGGCGTAAACGCCGTGGCTAAGACCGCTGCGCGGGGAAGGACCGTGAACGGCCCTGAGCAGCACATCCTCGGCCGATCTCACGCGTCGCGATCACGCCACCGGCAGAAACATGAACGTCGCCGTGCCCGTGGCGACGAGCGCCCCTCCGTCGCCGCTGCGGACTTCACCGGTGGTGACGGCGGTCTTCCGCCCCGAGTGCACGATGCGGCCGCTGGCCTCCAACCGCTCGCCCGCGGCCGCCGGCCGCACATAGTTCACGTTGATCTGCACCGTGACGGCGTGATGCCCTTCCGGCGCCACCGTGACGGCCGCGTAACCCATCGCCGTATCCAGCAGCGTCGCCGTCACGCCGCCGTGCAGCAAACCCAGCGTCCGCAGGTGCTTTTCCGCAACAGTCATGGCAAACACCGCCCGCCCCGGTTCCGCCTCCACGGGCAGAATCTCCAGCAACTCCAGCAGCGGCACGTGTCGCTCGTGGATCACCACGTCATCGTCGCCGCAACTCATTTGATCCCTCTTGCCTGCTTACGGTTTCGCCGCCTTTTCAGCCACTCCTCCGGGGTCAGAACAGCGATGACCAGCTTCCCGAGAAAATGCTTTGCATTCCAGGAAAGCAGACAAGTGGCAGTGGGTTCGTACTTCTCGATCTGAACCGCCTGGACTGCATCGCCAAGGGACATCTGCCGGCTGATCTGAGCCAGCAGCTCGGGCACAGTACATCCCGCGTAATCCGGCTGTTGATGCAAGTCGGGCACAGTGACAAGTCCGTATTGGCGCGTCAGCAAAGATGGGAGCGTCGGCACGCGTGCGGCGCTGAGGTTGAAACTCAACAGCACGTCGGCATCCAGCAGGATCACGCGCGCTTCCTCGACCGCTGCAACGCCTCTTCGACAGTCGGGAATACCGGCTCCGTGGCAGCGAGTTCCTCGAGAACCGCCTGCCACTCAGCGTCCTGCTGTGGAGGCTTCGCCGGCCGTTCCGTCGGCAGCCGGACCTCGACCTCGGTCCCCACCGGAACGTCCACGGCCTGCGTCGGCACAAAGGCACGTCCGTCAAACGTGGCTTTCACGTTCAGCATGGTCAGCCCTTCCAACACTCACAGAGTCTCGCCCCATCGCCCGCGAGGCTTCGCCGAATTCACTCAATTGTATGCCCGTTACAGGAGATTCGGAACCGGCAGCAGCGTGACCGCGGCGTGAGGAATTTGAACAGAAGCCAACAGAGGCAACGAAGCAAGACTGTCGCCTGGCGGCTGTTTGCCCGCCTTTGCGCCACCGCCCGCATGGCAAACTGATCGATGCCGGTGAAGCGGCGGTAGTTGAACGGTGACAACCGCGTAGCCACTCGGCTTCGGCCTTTCGCAGGAGGCGCACCCGTACCCAGCACTCCGTACCCAGTCCGCCGTCTCCCGTACGCCCGCGAACGCCCCGCTCAAGCTCCGCCGCCACCGGGCCCTTTCACCCTTTGAACCCTTTTCACCTCTTTCACCCCCGTCTACCCGCCCGCCTCGGGCACCGGTGCCGCAATCGGCTGAGCGTCCCGCAGCAGCTCCACGAGTTCGCGAATGCGCTCGTCCGGGAAGTCACACTGGATTGCGCACGCCTGCCGCGCCAGCTTCAGTCGCGCCACGCCCTCCGCACTCACCTTTGTCGACTGCAGACTCAGTCCGCTGAGCTCGCTGACGCGGGTCAGGTGCACCAAGCCGCGATCAGTGATCGCCGTGCCGGATAACCACAGAAATATGATGCCGGATTCGTGGATGCGACGCAGGCTTTCATCCGTAACGTCGGTCTGTTGAAGTCCAAGGATTTGGAGGGCCTTGGGCGACGATTGCAGCAACAACTCAACGCCGGCGTCGCCGACGGTGGTGGCGGCCAGGGAAAGGTTTCTCAGACGACGCATTCCGCCGATCAATGCGAGATCGGAATTGTCCACAGCGCAGGCATTGAGATCCAGTCCCTCAAGCGATGCCATTCTCGTCAGGGACTCGAAACCGCGACGGGTGATCTGTTCATGTTCGAGGCCCAGTTCGCTGAGCTCCTTCAATCGTGAGAGTTCCTCAATGCCGGCATTCGTCAATCCAGTTTTCGCGAGCCT
>JAHWKJ010000731.1 GCA_019347905.1 Planctomycetota bacterium | reverse complement strand
CGCACGTCGCCGGCACCGTCAGGAATCGCCGCACCGCCAACTTGCGTTGCGTCCCCTCGCTCGGCACGATGGGGCCTGTCCCTCTGAACGCAGGTGTCGTTCGAGGTCACCGTTTGAGCTTTCCAGCAGGTTTCGTCGACGATGAGCATTCAGAAGCTCGGCGGTCCATTCCTGTTGCTTCTCGCATGTGCGGCGAGCGCCGCCGCCGATCAACATCCAGCCGCGCCCTCGCCGCCGGTGCGCGTGGGCGACGTCATCGGCGGGCACATCCATCCTTCGCTGGCCCGCACCCGCAGCGGCGACTTACTCGCGGTCTACAACGAGCAGGGCGGTGGTGGGAAGGAACTGCTCCTGTCCCGCAGCCGCGACGGCGGAAAGAGCTGGTCGAAGGCGGCGGCGATCCCCGGCATTCGGGACTGCTCGATCTATCCCGGTTCGCTGGCCACGCTGCGGGACGGCCGCATCGTGCTGCACTGGTCGTGCTACCGCGGCGAGGGCCAGCGCCGCTGGCGCGTGCCGCAGTTCTCTGTCTCGGCAGACGAAGGCACGACCTGGTCCACGCCGAAAGACCTGCCGCTGGCGGACCACACGCTTTATTCGTGCCTCAGGCATCCTGTGCTGGAACTCGACGACGGGCGGTGGGTCTGTCCGCTGTACGACCGGACGATCGTTTACGATCCAGAACAGCACACAGTCGCCCCGTTCGGCGACGGCCGCAACCATGGCATGGTGCCGATCGTGAAGACCTTGCAGGGCACGCTCATCAGCGGAGCTCCGCAGGCCGATTCTCCCGTGCCGGTGGGTAAGCCGGGGGGAACGGTGCGGGGGCTACGCTCCACCAACGGCGGCCGCGGTTGGCAGCCGCTGCATGCGCTGCCCTACTTCGGCGTGGCGGGCTATGACCTGACGCCGCTCGAAAACGGCTGGGTCGTGCTCACGTCGATCGTGTACGGCGTGGGCCGCGACGACGAATGGGCCTTCGAATTGATCGTTTCGCGCGACGACGGCCGCACGTGGGACCGCCCCGGCGCCGTCATCATCTATAATCCCGGCCGGGCCATCCCGGGGCGCGGCTGGCCCCGGACTGTGCAGATCGATTCCGAATGGCTCGGAACGTTGTTCTTCGATCTCGATGCCGAGCAGCCAGGCGGGCCGGGCGTGTTCTTCGTGCGGACCCCACTCGCGGCGCTGCGGCCGGCGGCGAAGTAGCGAGCCCGGCCTTGCCGATAGAGCCGCCGCCTTGCAAGCGGCGCCGTCAGAACAACCGCGAGACGACCCGACCGCGGGCGATGGGCAGCGGCTGTCCCTGCCGGTTGACGATGTCTTCGTGCGGGTCGACGCCCAGCAGGTGATACATCGTGGCCGCCAGATCCCACGGGAAGACTTCGTCGCTGGTGGGGTATGCGGCGGTGCGGTTGGATGCGCCGAAGGTGCGTCCGTCGGCGATGCCGCCGCCGGCCACGACGACCGAGTAACAGTCGGGCCAGTGGTCGCGGCCGGCGTTCTCGTTGATCTTCGGCGTGCGGCCGAACTCGCCCAGGCACACGACCAGATCATCGGCAATGCGGAACGGATCGCAGCCAGGGCCGAGGAAGCCGGCGTTCTGTCCGGCGACGGGCGGACGATTCCCTTGATGCAGAACGGGGCCGAGCACGACCGCATCGGGCACCGGATCGCCGGTGGGTGCCAGCTTCGTGACGACCGAACCGTAGGTCGGGAAGTCGTCCGGGCTGGCGGGCGTATTCGTGCCGGGATTCGGGTGCGGCTGGCCCGTCAGCGCCGTGTAGGCGGCCGTTCCATGCTCGAAGTCGCGGTGCGTCATCGAGCGGATGATGGTCAACCGCCCGGCCTGCCGTGCGAGCTGAGGCAACTGGTCGCTGATCTCGATGCCCGGAACGGCGGTCGGGCTCGGGCCGAATTCACTCTTCATCCTTCATCTCGGAAGGGGCGAGAGGCTTGGGATCCCACAGGTCCTGCTGGCCGGGTCCGCCCCAGCGTCGGCGGAAAGCGAAACCGTCGTCTTCATCGCTTGCCGGCGGATTGGCCAGAACGAAACTGACATGGCCTTTCAGCGAACGGAGGATTTCTTGCTCGGCTTCATCGAAGGGACGAAATGAATCAGAATGAAAGAAAGCAGTCTTTCCCTCAACACCGTTGGAGCGGGCGTTTTCGCGAGCGGCTTCAAAGGTCCACACATGGCCGCGACTATAGTTGCCGTCGGTGAACGCAGCACCATTGCGCTGCCAGGACACTCGTGCCGTCTATTCTGCCATGGCCTGCACTCGAAGGATTGAGTCGCTTTGAGGGCGGTTTCTGCGATGCAGAGAACTCCGCACGCCTCCAGCCATTCTAGTCCAGGGCTGAGACCCACACCCGGCATCCCGATCAACGTCCCGCGAACAGCAGAAG
>JAHWKJ010000200.1 GCA_019347905.1 Planctomycetota bacterium | reverse complement strand
TGGGCACCGACTGGCGCGACAACGATCCCGAAGTCGAGCCGGTCGTGGAGATCTACCAGGGCCACCGGCACAACTACGAGCGGCCCGAGGCCCCGCGCTCGGCCACGCCCCAGACGCAGATCGGCGGCTACGAACCGGCCGGTTACATCAACAACGCCCTGAAGAAGGGTTACCGGCTGGGCTTCCAATCGTCCAGCGACCACGTCAGCACGCACATGAGCTACGCCATCGCGCTCATCGAAGGCGAGCCGTCGCGGCAGGCGATCATCGACGCCTTCAAGAAACGGCACTGCTACGGCGCGACGGACAACATCCTCCTGGTCGTGACCAGCGGCGATCACCTGATGGGGGACGAGTTCGAAACCGCCGAGCGCCCACGGCTAGAAATCCGCGTCCACGGCGCAGCCCCCATCGCGCGCGTGTATGTGGTCCGCGACGACGAATACGTCTTCACCGCGAGGCCCGACAAGGCCGAAGTCGAGCTGACCTACACCGACATGGACGCCAAACCGGGCGCATCGCACTACTACTACGTCCGCGTCGAACAAAGCGACGGCAACGTGGCGTGGGCTTCGCCGATGTGGATGGCGTACGCGCCCTGAAGCCCACGGGTTGCAACCCATGGGCTTAGCACGGGCGGTCAGTTGCGGGTCACGGCTTCGTTCAGATTCAAGATGGCCCGCGTGACGGCGGCCCACGCGGCGAGTTCGGATGGATCGACGCGCTCGTCTCGCGGGTGCTGGCCGATGCCCAGGAGCTTGAGGGCCGATTGCGGGTCGGCGGCATAGATGCGGCGCTGGTTGTCGAGCAGCCGTTCGAGCAGTTCCAGCTCGCGCGGTTCGGGGTGCCGCGAGAGGGCCTGCCGCCAGGCGGAGACCATGCGTGTCTGGTCGTCGCCGCTCCCGGCAAGGAGGGATTCGGCGAAGACGCGGGCCGCTTCCACGAACGACGGATCGTTGAGCAGGGCCAGCGCGGCCAGCGGCGTATTCGAGCGCGGCCGTTCGGCCGTACATTCTTCGCGGCTCGGCGCGTCGAACGCCAGCAGCGTAGGGTGCAGAAATGTCCGCTGCCAATGCGTGTAGACGCCGCGGCGGTACTGGTCATCGCCGGTGCTCGCGACGTAGGTCCGCTTGGGAAAGTTGAGATACGCGTAATAGCCGGCCTGCTGGTACGGCCGCACGCTGTCACCGCCGATCTGGCGGACCAGCAGACCCGAAGCCGCCAGCGCCTGGTCACGAATGAACTCGGCTTCGATCCGCCACCGCGACTGCCGGCCCAGCAGCCGGTTACCAGGATCAACGCGCTGTAGCTCCGGCCTCTCGAACGACGATTGCCGATACGCCGCCGACGTGACGATCTGTCGCACCATGTGCTTGATACTGAAGGGTTGAGGGTTGAGAGTTGAGGGTTGAGGGCCAGACCCGGCAGCGCTAGGAGCTGTGGATTCCGGGCCTCTGACCTCTGACTGCTGACTTCTGCCCTCTGGCTTCCGGCCCTCGACTCCCACAAACTCCACCGCCAGCCAGTCCAACAGTTCGGGGTGCGTCGGCCACTCGCCTTGCGAACCCACATCGTCCAGCACACGCGAGAGGCCAGTGCCGAAGTACAGCTTCCACAGGCGATTGACGAACACGCGCGAGACTTGCGGGTGCTCCGGCTGCACGAGCCAGCGCGCCAGATCCAGCCGCGTCGCCCGCTCGCTCTCGCCGCCGCGAGCAAGCCGGCCAATGGACTCCGGCACGCCCGGCAGCACGATTTCGCCGGTCTCGTCCATCCAATCGCCGCGGCCCAGCACACGGGTGATCCGCGGCGGACCCGAGACGGGCACGATCGTGCGCCGCGTCGCTTCGCCGCCTGTCGGCAGCGGAAGGTTCGGCTCCGGGTTCTCTTTGCCCCCCTGCTGGATATCGGCGAAGAACGCCGCAAAGCGGTAGAAGTCGCGCGTGCTGTACGGATCGAACTTGTGGTCGTGGCACTCGGCGCAGCCCAGGGTCGCGCCCAGCCACACCGACGCCGTCGTTCGCACGCGATCGGCCGCGTACTTCGCCAGGTACTCCTTAGGCTGAACGCCACCCTCGATCGACGTCATGCCCAGCATGTTGTAGCCGGAGGCGACTTTCTGCCACAGCGTCGCATCGGGCAGCAGGTCGCCCGCCACTTGTTCGACCGTGAAGCGGTCGAACGGCAGGTCCGCGTTGAACGCGCGGATGACGTAATCGCGATACCCGGAAATCTCGCGCTCCTGGTCGCCGTGGTAGCCCACCGTGTCGGCATAGCGCACCAGGTCCAGCCAGTACACGGCCAGCCGCTCGCCGAAGTGCGGCGACGCCATGAGGCGATCGACCAGCCGCTCGTAGGCCTCCGGCCGCTCGTCGGCCAGAAATGCATCCACCTCCTCGACCGACGGCGGCAGGCCCAGCAGATCGAACGACAGCCGCCGGATCAGTGTGATCCGGTCCGCTTCCGGCGAAGGTGTCAACCTTTCCACTTCCAGCCGGGCGAGAACGAAGCGGTCGAGCGGCGTGCGGCACCATGTGACGTCATCGACGTCCGGCAGTGGCGGCCGCTCGGGCGGAATCAGCGACCAGTGCTTGTCCCACGTCGCACCTTCATCGATCCAGCGTTTGAGGATCGCGATCTCTTCGGGCGAAAGGGACTTGCCGCTGTCGGGCGGCGGCATCCGTTCGTATTCGTCGCCGCTGGTGATGCGGCGGACGAGTTCGCTGGCGGCCGCATTGCCGGGGACGATGGCCGTCGCGCCGCTGTCGAGCTTGCCGACGGCGACCTCGCGGTCATCGAGCCGCAGGTCGCTCGTGCGGGCGGCGGCGTCGGGTCCGTGGCACCGAAAACACTTGTCCGAAAGGATCGACCGCACGTCGCGGTTGAAGCGAATCGCGCCCGTTTTCGGCCGCTCTGCGGCAACACCGGGCGCCGCGCAGAGCGCGACGCCGCACATCAGCAGGCTTACGCGAAAATGATTCATCGGTTCGATCGATCAGAAGCGGCTGCCGCCGTCGGGCACGCCGCCGGGAGCGTTGGTCGGCCTGGTGGGATCGACTTCAAGCGTGGCGAAGCTCATTTCGATGCGTTCCGTCAGCCGCTCGGTCGATGAGATCCCGGTGGGGAGCGCGTACAGGAAGGCCACATGAATGTCGCCCTGCTGGTAGAGATACAGGTCGTACGTGCGGACGACGCCGTCGGGGGAGGGCTGCGTGGGCGTGAAGGTGATCGCGGTGAGCGTTTTCTTCGGCACGTAGCCTTTTGCGGCGGGAAACTGCTCCTGCCTCCAGCGCTTATCGGTAGGCGCCGGCGGCGCTTCCCCCAGCGCGCTCGTCACCTGCGACAGCACAATGCCGTGAAAGTCGTCCGCGTCGCCGGCACGCTCCTCGTCGAGAAACAGCCCACGGTTACTCATGGCGTACAGGTACGCCGCGGCCGGTCGAGCGCGGCCGCCCTGTTCCGCCTCGATCTCTGCCCTCCATGCGCCGACGACTTCCGGCAATTCCACGCCCTGCACGGGAAACACATCCGCGGGCCGTGGAATGGCAACCTCGCTGGACGTTCCCGCCTCGTCCGTCACCTCCTGCTTGACCGTGTCGGGAACGAACTGCTTCGGCACGCGCACGGTAATGCCGCCGCCGCTCCAGGGAGCGTGCAGGTTCTCATCGAGCTTGTGCAGGTAGCCGAAGTAGTTGGCCGTCGCATCCAGCCGCGCTTCATAAAACGACGATCCGCAGCCGGCTGTGAGCAGGCCTAGCAGGCACGCCGCCGCTCTGCCGGCACGAGATGTCAGTTTCGATAGCGGCACGACGCTCGCTCCAGCATGCTGCGGCGAAAGATCCACTTCTCAACGCGACCGATCATGCCCAATTCTCACTGCGGCCGCCGACAGCCGTCAAGCCGACGCTTCAAGATCGACGAGCCACACGTCTTCAGCGAGTGCCGTCACACTTTCGGCCGCCAGGTTGAACCAGCGCGCGGCGCGATCCAGCACCGCGCTGTCGGCCGATGCGACAATGGCCGGTGACGCGATGAGTGCGCCGTCTACATCATCCAGCGTGTCGGCGTCCCAGTTCCAGCCTCGATCGGCGGCTGTTTCGCGGATCAGCTTCGCCAGCCGGCCGCTGTTCGACACCGGGCGGTCGAGCAGCCAGCGGCACGAGCGCGGCCGCAGGCGCTCCAGCACTTCGCCCACGTGCTCCAGCGCCGGACGCGTCTCCTCCACCTTCCGATAGCTGCCGTGCATGCTGGCCAAGTCGCGCACGGTCCCGTCGCGGCACTTCAGCAAGGCGCCGCCGGACAGCGCCGCCTCGATGGTCGTCAGCACGTTGAAGCCGTCGATGGCCAAGTCCGTGGCGGACAGCGCGGCCGGTTCGATGCGGCGGCGCTTGCGTGAGGTCAGCGCTTCGTCGGAGCAGCTCGCGCGGAGCACCGCCGTCCGCTGCCGTTCGGCCAGTTGAAAGCGGTCGCCGACGAGCTTCAGCGACGAATCGATGGCATAGCCCCGCGACAAGAGCCACGAGAAGTGCCCCACCGCCTCCCGCAGCCGCGGAAGCTGATCGTCGGCGAACAGCACGACGTCGGCGGGATGCGGTCCGCGATGCTGGCGGCGATCGGGCATTCGGGCGTCTCCGCGCGCCGCAACCGAACGGGGTCAGAGCCCTTCGCGGACGAACGATTGAGCGTTTAGCAGCGACTCGCCAGAGGAGCGCTCTGGAGCGACTCGCGCCAGCGCTCCTCTGGCGAGTCGCGGCTAAACGGAGTACGCGGCACCGCCGCTGCGGGCCTTCTTGTTCAGCCGGTTGTGGCAGTGCAGCGCGTCCAGCAGAAATTCGGCGACGCTGGCCAAGAGTGCCTCGCCGTGCTCCCTGGCCTCAGGCTCCAACTGCCGGGCCGCCTGCTCGAACTGCTTGCGGAAGCCACGAATCTTGGCGCAGCGTTCGACCAACTCGCCCGAGGGCACGCGATCGCCCACTTCCAGCGTCGCCCCGGATTCAAAATGCTCGATGATGTTGCGGAACTCCTTCGGCGAGAACTGCTGGTCGAACACGTTCTTGACGGCCTCGCCCACGATGCGCCCGAGGAGCGAGTCCTCTTCGCCGGCTTCCTCGGTCATGGTCAATTCGATCTTGCCGCGCGAGCTGGGCACCATGGCCGCCAGATCGCTGACGCGAGCGACCGTGGGCGTCTCGCCCGCGAGGACGGCGCGGCGTTCGGCGTTCGACACAACGTTTTCGTAGTTGGCAATCGACATCCGCACGCTCACGCCCGAGGCGTGGTTGACGTGCGGACTGGTACGGGCCAGCCGCGCCGTCTCCTCGATGATCTCCTTGAGGAACTGCGGCACATGAACGGCGGCCTTCCCGTCACGTTCGTGCCAGGCGTTGTCCTCGGTGATGGCAATGCCCAGCTCGCGGGTGAGCGGATAATGCGTGCGGATCACCGAGCCGATGCGGTCCTTCAGCGGCGTCACGATGCGGCCGCGGTTGGTGTAATCCTCGGGATTGGCGCTGAACACCATGCACACGTCGAGCGGCAGCCGCACGGTGAAGCCGCGGATCTGCACGTCGCGCTCTTCCAGCACGTTGAACAGGCCCACCTGAATCTTGGGGCTGAGGTCCGGCAGCTCGTTCATGCAGAAGATGCCGCGGTTCGAGCGCGGGATGAGGCCATAGTGCATCACGTCTTCGCTGGCCAGGTGCCGCCCCTCGGCGTGCTTGATGAGGTCGACCTCGCCAATCAGATCGGCAATCGTCACATCGGGCGTGGCCAACTTTTCGTGGTAGCGGCGGTCGCGGCCGATCCACTCGATGGGGCAGTCGTCGCCCGTCTCGCCGACGAGATCGCGGGCGTACTTCGACAGCGGGGCGAGCGGGTCGTCGTTCAACTCGCTGCCCGCCACGATCGGCAGCGCTTCATCCAGCAGCCCGGTGAGCATCCGCAGCATCCGCGTCTTCCCCTGCCCGCGCAGGCCGAGGAACAACAGGTCGTGCTGCGAAAGAATCGCGTTCTCGACCTGCGGGATCACGGTTTCGTCGTAGCCCAGGATGCCGGGAAAGATCGGCTCGCGGCGCCGCAGCTTTTCCAGGAGGTTGCGGCGTAGCTCGGCCTTCACGGGCACGGGGCGGTAGCCGCTTTCCTTCAGTTCGCGCAAAGTGCGGGGTCGGTCGGTCATCAGCAGAGTGGGCAGCGCGTCGGGGAGTCTGCGGATCAGAGGATAGGTTCTCGGCGTGATTCGCGATTATAGGCCACCCAAGCCCACGGGTTGCAACCCGTGGGCTTCCCGGACCGTGGTGAACCGGCGTGCGGCGGAGGTATACTCAACCGTCAAAGTCTGCTGGCCCGCGCACCTCGCGCGGAATCGCTGCCGGGGCGACGAAGCCGCGAAGGATCCCCATGGCTGCTGAATGGTTCATCCAGCTCGAAGGTGAAGAAGAAGGCCCGCTGACTCCGCACGAGTTGCGGAAGCTGGCCGCCGAGGGACGCGTCACTCCCAAAACCCGCGTTCGCAAGGGGGAGTCGGGGGACTGGAAACCCGCCGGACGCATCCGCGGACTGCTCACCGGCGGCTCCGCCGCCAGTTCCGCGGACGTTCCGGCCGCGAAGGCGAAACAGCCAACGAGCGCCGGCGCTGCGATCCCGTCCGAAACTGACCGCAAGCGGAAGCTGGCGGGACTGGCCGTCGCCGGAGTGCTTGCCGTCGGCGCGGTCGTGTTCATCGTCGTGTCGCAGAGCGGCAGCCAGTCCCAGCCGCAGCCACCGCTCGGTCTTCAGCCGGCCCCAGGCAACAGTCCCGGCACCGCTCAGCCAAATGTCGCCGCGTCAGATAGCGGCGCCGCAGAGTCGCAGGAGACACAGGCGCCAGTCGGTAACACCGCCGCACCGAACGACGAAACTCCGCCTGCTGCAAGTGCGGGAGCGGCGCTCGAAAAACTCGGCGCCCGAATCCGGCTCAATCCGCAGCGGAAGATCGTGCTCGTCGACCTGTCCGGGAATGCGAACGTCGGCGATGACGCACTCGAGCACCTGACCGCGCTGGAACAACTCGTCGCACTCAATCTCGCCGGCACGCGCGTCAGCGATGAGGGGTTGTCGCGGCTGGGTGGCATTCCCACGCTCCAGAGCCTGAGCCTGCGCGGCACGGCCATCACCAGCGCGGGCCTGCCATCGCTCGCCACGCTCGAAAACCTGCGGGAGTTGTGGCTCGACGAAACCCGCACCAGCGACGCGGCCTTGGAGACGCTCGCGAGCGCGGCAGCACTCCAGAAGCTGTCGCTCACCAAAACGGGCGTTACGCTGCCGGCGGTGCTGCGGTTCTTCGCGGAGCGACCGCAGGTGGAAGTGATTTTCCCCCTCGGCGTGCTGGCCGGTCGATCGCTCACGCTGACGAGTGAAGCGGCCGACGGCGACCTCGCACAGATTGGTCCCACCACCGAGCTTCAAGCACTCAATCTCGCCGCCACCCGCGTTACCGCGGCGGGGCTGGCCACGCTGAAATCGCTGCCGAACCTGCACTCGCTGGCGGTGCCGCGATCCACCGACGATGAAGACCTGAGCGAACTGGCCGGACTGGACAACCTGAAGACGTTGAGCCTGCGCGGCTCGGCCGTCACCGACGCGGGTCTAGCGCGGCTCGCCGCGCTACCTGCGCTGGCCGAACTCGATCTGACGGGAACTCGCATCACCGACGCCGGCCTGGAGACGCTGGCGAAGCTGACGCAACTTCGCGGGCTGAATCTCAGCGGCACGGCCATCACCGATCGCGGGCTGGGGCACCTGGGGGCGCTTGTGTCGCTGGAATCGCTGGGCCTGCGGGCGACCCGCGTTACCGACGCAGGTCTGGCTGCGCTGGCCCCGCTCGCGAACCTCCAGGACCTGAACCTGACCGGCACGCGGCTGGGGGATGCGGCGCTCGGGAACCTCAAACCGTTCTCGAAACTGGAAACGCTGGGCCTCGCAGGCGCGCCGATCACCGATGCCGGCCTCGTCCACCTCGCGGATCTAAAGGCGCTGCGCGCCCTGAACCTCACAGCGACTTCGGTCAGCGATGCAGGCATGCCGATTCTCGCCGGGCTTGTCGAACTGGAAACGTTGGCGCTGCGCGACACGGCGGTGACGGGAGCGGGCCTCGACAGCCTCGCCTCGCTGAAGAACCTCACGTCGCTCAACCTCGTCGACACCGGCGTCACCGGCGTCGATGTGGCGCGCGTGCGGCCGCAGTTGCCGCGGTGCGAGATCGCGTACACGGCCAGCCCGCTCATCGAGGCGCTCGCCGCCAGCAACGGCGATCTCGTCAAGGCTCTCCAGTCCATCGGCAAGGTCGAGCTCGACAAGGACGGGCAGGTCGAGTCGGTCGAGTTGGTCGACGTCGGCATTGGCGATGCGGCCCTCGAGCACGTCGGCAAGCTCCAGGCCGTGCGGAAGCTCGACCTGCGCGGCAACGCCCGCATCACAGACACGGGCCTGGAGCATCTCAAGGGTCTGAACGCACTGCGGCGGCTGTACCTGTCCAAGACCGGCGTCACGCTGGCCGGCGTGCTGGACGTCGCACGCACGCTGCCGGCGGCTGAGATGAACTTCCCGCAGGGCATTCGGACGCGCACCACCCTCAGCCTCAGCCGCACCGTCACCGATGACGACCTGGCACATCTTGCGGGCCTGCCGAACCTGAAGGAATTGAGCATCACCAACAGCCCGCTCACGGGAGCCGGCCTCGCGCATCTGAAGGACGTGCCGGACCTGGAGCAACTTGGCCTGCGGAACACGCAAGTCATCGACGGCGCCCTCGCGTCGCTCGCGAGCCTGAAGAAGCTGAAGGTACTGACGCTGTCGGCGACCCCCATCGGCGATGCCGCCCTCAAGCACATCGCTGCATTGACCGGGCTGGAAGAACTCTACCTGAGCGACACCGCCGTCACCGGAGCGGGTCTGGGGGAACTCGCACAGCTCGAATCGCTGAACCGCCTGGCGCTCAGCGGCACAGAGATCACCGGCCGCGGCCTCGCGCAGCTTTCCGACCTCGAGAACCTCGAAGTGCTGAACCTGTCGAACACGCCCATTGCCGACAGCGCGCTGAGCGCACTATCAAACTTGACGAAGCTGCGTGCGCTGGGCCTGCGCGACACGAAAATCAACGGGACAGGCCTCAGCCACCTGCGTTCGCTGCCGGAGCTGGAGGTCCTGTGGCTCGACCGTACCCAGATCAGCGACGTGCGGCTGGTTCATCTCAAGAACCTGACGAACCTGCTGGAGCTGGATCTGCGGGAGTGCCAGCTTACCGACGCCGCAATCGAACACCTCGTGGGCCTGACGAAGCTCAAGTCGCTGAAGCTGGACGGCACCGCCATCACCCCGGCGGGCCGCGACCGCCTCGCCCAGGCCCTCCCCAACTGCCGCATCACCGGGCCCTAGCCGGTAGTGTGGATTTCAATCCACACGACCAACATCCGAGACGCACATATCCGTATGAGGCCGCACGGCCCCGACGCTTGACGCCCGGCGCCATTGCCCCTGAAGATACAGCCCGCCGCTCGCTTACCCGCCGGTTGAAAACGGGGACTGGCTCGCGGCAGATTTCGAGGACGCTGGGCAATGCTGACCCGCAAGCGTGCCTGTCCCCTTTTTCAACCGGCTGTTCCGAAACCCTTGTGGAGCGCCGCCATGAGTCTCGACCGCCGAGAGTTTCTGGCCGCCGCGGCCGGAGTGGCCGTTGCCGGAACCGCTGCACGCGCGTCGTCGTCCCCCAATGAGAAGGTGGGCGTAGCCGTGCTCGGCTGCGGGCGCGGCGGGTCGCTTGCCCACTGGTTCAGCCGCATCGATGCCAGCCAGGTCGTCGCGATCTGCGATCCCGACGCATCCCGCGGCAATCGCCTGTGCGAGCAGATCGCCGAAGTCAGCGGCCGCCGCCCGCCCTACGTCGTCGATTTCCGCACGTTGCTGGAGAAGGGCGACGTCG
>JAHWKJ010000199.1 GCA_019347905.1 Planctomycetota bacterium | reverse complement strand
TGCCGGAGTCCGGCGGCGGCATCCGCAGATCGGGATCGTCAGAGGCGATCCGCCGGAACAATTCGCTCTCGTGCGGCTTCCCGGCGACAAGCACCGCACC
This sequence comes from Planctomycetota bacterium, assembly GCA_019347905.1. Classification (GTDB taxonomy): domain Bacteria; phylum Planctomycetota; class Planctomycetia; order Planctomycetales; family Planctomycetaceae; genus JAHWKJ01. The sequence goes on along the minus strand of JAHWKJ010000199.1, from coordinate 9,889 downwards.
GCCGTCGCGCTTGGCGAAAGCGTCTTCGCGCCGATCCAGCCGCAGGTCGGCCTGCCGCTGGTCGGCGTCGGGTCCGTGACACTGGAAGCAGTTCTCGGACAGAATCGGCCGCACGTCGCGGGCGAAGTCCAGCCGCTCATCGGCAACGCATGCCTCGGGCGCCGGAAGGAAAAACGCAAAGGCGCAAAGGACGCGAAGGATCGCAGAGAGGGAAGAGCTGTTGAGCAGGAACACCTTCATCGATTCCTTTGCGAACCTCTGCGTCCTTAGCGCCTTTACGTTTTAGCTAAACTCCCGGACCGACCACGTCTGCTCCAACCTGCAGGCGGTTCGGCAGCTCAGGATGTCGCCGCGTCCTGCGGCTCGGGCTGACGCTCCGCCGGCGCCCCGTTGCCGGAGGCGACGTTCTCGTCGGCAGTCGCATCGGCTTCCGGCTCGGCGGCAGCAGGCGCCTCCGGCTCGTCCAGCGCGTACAGCGAGACGTCGCCGAACTTCTTGCCGCATTTGGGGCACTTCGCTTTCGCGATGCCGCGGCCGTTGAGCCCGCCGATCTTTTCCTTCCGCCGCGATTCCTCGCTGACGACCAGCCCGCACTCTTTGCAGCGGCGGCCGACCAGCTTCAGCTCGATCGCCGGATCGCTCTTGTAGAAGTCGATGCGGTCGAGGAAGCGCACCGGTTCGTCCGAGAAATGGCACTTCATCTGGAGCCACTCGTCCTCGAGCGGCACGCCCACGTCTTCGCCCAGGCCCTCGATGCCGTACAACTCCCTGAGCCGTCCGGCGAATTCGCGAAAGCCGCTGAGGACGAACGACAGGAACATCAGCTCGGCCGCCCCTTCCGCCGACGGCAGCCGCACGGCGATGCGGCCCTCGCCGAACACCGGCACGCCGCCGAACATGGATTCGTGGGCGTAGATCACCGGCTGCACGACGCCGATGCCCCGCGCGGCGGTGGGGTTGAAGACGCGGCGGTCCGCGCCGGGCAGTTCTTCCAGCGGCTTGTCTTCCGCGAGGTGCGCGCGGACGGCCTGCCGCACCGCCTCCCGCTTTTTCTTATCGGGCGAGCCGAACAGCGGGTTCTTCTTCGCCAGGACCACCACCAGCAGTTCCTCGGCGCCGAAGCCGAGGTCCACCTCTTCATACGCCGATTTCAGGCTGCCGGGCCGCAGCCGCAGCTTCGTGGGATTGACGGCGTGGAAGTGCACGTCGTTCATCCAGTGGACGAAGCGGCCGGGGGCCGCGGCGGGGGCGGCTTCTGCGGCTTCACCCGTTTGTTCGGCGGGAGGCGTCTGCTCGTCCACCGGCGGCCCAAGCTGCTCGCTGGGGACGAGAAAGGCCGTTTTGCACTTGGGGCAGCGGCCGCGCATTCCACGGTGTTTTTCCTGCACCTCGATGCGATGCCCATTGGGACAGTAGATGAGGAAGCCCTGCCGCGCATCGCTGCGCTTGCGTTTGCCGCCGCCGGCGCGGCGACGGGTTTCTTCGGCCTCCTCGGCGAGCGCCACCTGCAACAGGGCATCGCCGGCCGTCGCGACGGAGTGATCGACGGCGGGCTCGGGGGGGGTTGAGGGTTGAGGGTTGAGGGTTGAGGGTTGAGGGCCAGCATCCGCGGCCGCGCCTGGTCGAGGGTCGAGGGTCGAGGGTCCAGAGCCAGCATCCGCAGCCGCGCTGAGCTCTGACTTCTGACTTTTGATTTCTGCCGCGTCGCCCTCTGCCCGCTGGCCCTCGACCCTCGACTCTTGACCCTCGACCCGGCCTGCCGGCCGCTCCGGTTTCTCCTCGACATCCAACATGTGATACGTGTCGGCGCCGCTACCCTCTTCCTCCGGAGTGTCAACTTCCATCGGCTTCAGGATGCGGAATTCCGGCGCAAGCTGGAAATCGTCGTCGTCGATTGGAAGCGGATCTTCCGCGGCTGGTGGGGAATCCGCACTCGGCGTTGGGGACGCAGACGGAGCATCTTCGGGCGCCGGTTCGTAGCTGTAGATGATTTCCTGCGGAGCCTCCTGCATCTGCTGGTAGGTATCGGCGATCTCGTCCTTCATGAACGAGCCGCAGCTCCAGCAGCGGACGAGGCCATGGCGGACCATTTCGCCGCAGACCGGGCAAGGGTCTTCGTGCCTGCTCCTGCGCTCGCGGTCTTCTTTCCGCTCCAGCGGGAAATGGGCGGCCCGTTTCTGGTCCAGCACGTGCAGGCAGGTGGGACACTGCACCGTGTCACTGAGCAACAGCGTCGTGCAGGACGGGCACGAGATGATGGACAGGGACATGAAAACTCAGCGGGACAAACGGTGATGGATTGCAAAAGCGCACGGGTGCCACGGGTGCCACGGGTGGCTTGTCCACCCGTGCTCGCACTGGCGGACGAGCCGCCAGTGCCACCCGGCCACCCGGCCGCGCGCAGCGCCGCCGGGCTTTTGTCCACTCTAGCAAAGCCGTCCAGCCTTTTCAGCCGCGATCGGCCGCTTTTCCGGAGACGGCTGCCTGCTGCCTGGGCAACTTGGCACCTTGGCAACTTCCACACCTCCCGGCCCCCCGGCCGCCTTGCTCCTCCGGGTTCCACGTGGGCGTCGAGACGGGAGGGTGAAGGGGATTCATGTGCGGCTCCTGCACGCAAAGTTCACACTGTCACTCTATCCTGAGCGAGAGTGGTTGCGCGCCGCGAGTGCAAGAGCCTCAACCCGCCCCGTGCCGGTGGAGCAGTGAGGAGGGAAGATCGAGGATCGCGTGGACGAGCAGCGCTGCCTCTCGCGATCCTCTATCCTCCATCCTCCATCCTCGCGCCCGAACTACACCTCGGCAAGGATCCACTCGAGGTCATTGGCGAAGACTTCGTCCTCGAGGTCGGTGGCCCGGTCTTCGTCCGACCAGAGGAAGAACCAGTCGTCGCCGGCGCTGCCGGTGAGCACGTCTTCGGAAGCCTCCTCGTCGTCGCGGACGGTGTCGTCGAGCTTGAGGAAGAACTCGCCGTTGGCCCGCTCGGCCGTGCCGACGCCGGTGAGGTTGTCGATTCGCGTCTGGTAGCTGCGGTCCGAGGTCCATTCCGCCATGATCTTCGAGACGGCCGTTTCGCGATCGGCGAAGTTGAGCCAGCCGGCCACCAGGATGTCGTCGTCGGCATTGCCCACGATGCGGTCAGCCCCGCGGCCGCCTTCCAGCAGATCGCGTCCGCCGCCGCCGACCAGGAGGTCGTCGCCCGTGCCGCCGTCGAGCACGTCGTGACCGGCCCCGCCCTTGAGCCGGTCATTGCCGGCGTCGCCGTACAGCCAGGCGGGCAGCGAGATGCTGCTGGCGACCTGGATGTTATCGTTGCCTTCCAGCCCGTAGGCGATCAGCCGGCCGGTCGGGGTGAAGACGCCCAGCGAGACGCCGTTCAGGATCACCTGGATCTCGCCCGCATTCTCGCCGGGTGTGAAGACGATCTGGTCGTCGCCGGAGGTGCCGCCCACGGCCAGGTCGCCGTCCTGCACCGCCGCGTGGACGATGTCGATGGTGTGCGTCGCCAGCGCGCTTTCGCCGCCGTCCTTGTCGGTGGCGGTGACGCCGATCGTGCGGCTGCCCGCGGTCGCGTAGGTGTGCTCGACTTCAGTGCCGCTGGGGCCGGCGACGGTTTGATCGACGAGGCCGTCGCCGTCCCAGTCGATCTGGAAGGTGAAGCCGGCCGCCTGATCGGTCGGCGAGGGATCAGTCGCCGTGAGCGTGAACGTTCGCGGTTGGCCCGGCACGCCGTTGGCGGGACCACTGACGGCCGCTGCGGGAGCGACGTTCGCCACCGTCAGCGCGGCCGAGGCTTCGTCGGTCGCCAGTCCGTCATCCACGCGGACCGTCACCGTGAAGCTGCCGTTGTCGGTGACGCCCAGCGATTGCAGGTCGGCCCAGCTCAGCGTGGGATTGCTTCCGGCCGCGTCGCCGAAGACGTTGTCGCCGTTGATGTCCCAAGCGTACGTGAGGGTGTCGCCGTCGGGATCAGAGGAGCCGGATGCATCGAGGGCCAGTGCGTCGCCCTCGGCGATGCTGTAGGGACCGCCGGCGCTGGCGACAGGCGGGCGGTTGCTGGCGGTCAGGATGACATCGTTGCCGTCGCCGCCGACGTAGCTGACGGCAAACTGCGCCCCGCCCGCGTTGACAATCGCTCCCTCGGCCAATCCGTCGAACGTGCCGACCACGGCGTCGGTTCCATCGTTGTCCATGATGACCAGGCTGTCCTGGAACTGCGGCGAAAAGCCGTTGATGAGACGGACCTCCAGCGACCCGGCCAGCGTGACGGCTCCGGTGACGGCGAGTTGATCATGCTCCGTCCCGGCCGTCAGCCCGCCGACCTCGACGGTGAAGACCCCATCCGCCGCCTGCATGTAGTGACCGGAGACGGTGATCGTGCCTGGCGACTGCCCTGGGGTGACGTTGCCCCCATTCGAGATGCTGCCGAAGACGGTCCCGTCGCCGCGAAGCTCACCGCCCTGGATGTCGAGCGTGCCACCAACATCGCCGCCGTTGAGGATCGTTGCGCCGGAGGTTTGCGTAAAGCCACTGCTGAATGTAAGTCGTCCCGTTCGCACCTCGACGGTGCCCGAACTGTGGACGAGATCGGCGAACTGCGTCTGTCCGGTGCCGGCGGACTTGACGAACGTGCCGGAGTTGTGGAAGGCTCCGCCGCCGAAGACCACCCCGTCGTGCTGGGCCTCGAAGCTGCCGGAGTTGTGGAACTGGGACGTGCCGTCGATGAGGATGTTCCCCGCGCTCCACACGGCCGTGCCGGCGTTGGTGAGCGTGCGGCCTTCGGCCAGGCTGCCGCCGCTGATGTTCAGCGCCGCCCCGGCCGACACCGTCGTCGTCCCCGTGCCGCGCATCGACCCGCCCTGCCAGTCCAGCCGCTCCGTGACGGTCACTTCGCCGCTGCCGAGCAAAGAGGATCCTGACCTCAGGACGGCCGTGGTGACCGAATTGTGCCGCAGGTCGAGATCGCCGCCGATCACCTCGACCAGGCTGCCCACGCTGGTGACCGTGCCGCTGAAGATGACCGGGACTCCGCCGCTGCCGCTCACCTTCGTCCAGCCGCTGGCATGATAGCTGCCGCCCACCTCGATCGGCCCGTCTCCAAACGGCGCCCAGTTCGCACCGTAGGGCCCGAAGCTCACCCGATCGGCCACGATGCTGGAGGTCTCGCTCAAGACGTGCCGCCGCGAGAAGATCAACAGCGTGCCCGGGGCTCCGTGGAACGAGCCGCTGCTGGTTCCGCCACCCGCGAAGGTCAGGATTCCGCTCTGCGCCTCGACCGAGCCGGAGTTGTTGAAGGCCACGATCGCGGCGTTGTCGGTGCTGCTCGCGAACTGCGTCTGCCCGATGCCGGAGGACTTGACGAACGTGCCGGAGTTGTGGAAGGCTCCTCCGCCGGAGACCACCCCGTCGTTTTGGGCCTCGAAGCTGCCGGAGTTGTGGAACTGGGACGTGCCGTCGATGACGATGTTCCCCGCGCTCCACACGGCCGTGCCGGCGTTGGTGAGCGTGCGGCCCTCGCGCAGGCTGCCGCCGCTGATGTTCAGCGCCGCCCCGGCCGACACCGTCGTCGTCCCCGTGCCGGCCAGCGTCCCCCCCGTCCAGTCGAACAGGCCGTCCACCGCGATATCGGCCGTGCCGGTTAGCGTGCCGCCGCTGAGGATGAGCGATTGAGTGCTTGAACCGGCGGCGATGTCCAGCATTCCGCCTGAAATCGCTATCCCTTCCTGGCTCGTCAGACTGTTGATGGAGTTCGTACCGGTCGAATGGATGATCGTCACGTCGGCCCCGGCCACGTTGATGGTCACGTCATCGCTCGCGCCGGGCAGGACGTCGCCGGACCAGTTGGCGGCGTCGTGCCAGTTGAGCGTGCCGGCGCCGCCGTCCCACGAAATCGCCGAGAGCAGGATGCGGTCTTCCAGGATTTCGGCGGCGACGGCGGCAGCGACCGGCCTGTCGGCGGAACGTCGGCGCGCACGGGGGGCGCGGGCGGGACGGAAGGCGGTCGTCAGCGTGCGGAGCCAGGAGGTGAGCAGCATCGGTCTGGGATCTCCCCATGAGGGCGGTCCGCGCTGTAGAATGGGAGAGTCGTTTTCCGGACCCGCGAACCGTTGGTCCGGAAGATGCCCAGGCCGGTGAGCCGATCTGCCTGCCAGCACTCGCTTACCGGCCTTTATTCCGATCAGTCCTCTGAAGCTCGCTGTCAGTGGCTTTCCGAGCTTCCGAGATCAAAATTCTGTCGCCTGCTTGGTGATCGATTCAGTTGACGGAGATAATCTTCCGGGGTCCGGCGGACCGCCGAGCCGTTCCAGTTCAACTCGCCGCTGCTTCCAGGCGGCGGGGTCGAGCAGGACCGGAACGTTCTCCTCGTCCAGTTCCATGCCGGTGACGACTTGCGCCCAGAGAACCAGACGTTGCGGCGCGCCGGCCAGCGGTCGGGGAACCTCAGCGATCTGAACGCTCCTGTTCGGCAGGACCGTGGCCACAAAGCGGCCGTCCGGGCTGAACACGGCGCTGGTGATTGGGGCGTAGTGCTGGCGGGGCTTGCCAAGGGCGCGGCCGGTGCGGACGTCGTAGAGCCGGGCGGTCCCGTCTCCACCGACGGCCAGCACCGTTCGACCTTCCGGACTGAGGCTGACTGCTCGGGCCTCGCGATGCATCCGCAGGGCCTCGGCCACGAGCGCACCGGTCTCGGCCTCGACCAACAGAACCCGGCCATCCTCGCTGCCGAGGACCAGCATCTGGTCGTCTGGGAGGAACACGGCTGTCCGCACCCCGTCGGCAGGGATCTCCCAGTCCGCCTTGAGACGGCCGGTCGCGGAATCCCACAAGCGCACCGAGCCGTTCCGGCTGCCGCTGAGCAACGTCCGCCCGTCGGAGCTGAAGGCCAAGGTCACGATGCCTCCGGGATGTGCCAGCGGCGACCCCGCGGGGGCCAATGCGCCGCCGTCGTAGCGGTGGAGTGCGTTCCACGTGCCGACGACGAGCCGTTTGCCGTCGGGACTGAAGGCCAGCCACTTGCCGTTGGGAGAAGCCGATGCCGACGCGCCGGGGGCCGGAAGCACAACATCCTTCACAGCGACAAACCGCTCGCCCAGTTTCCAAAGGCGCAGCGTCTTGCCGTCGATGACAGCCAGCTTGTCCCCACCGGGGCTAAGAGCGAGATCGACGGCGACCACGCGCAATTCGTCGAGCAACCGTCCGCTCGGAACGTCCCACAGGCGGAGAATCTGCTCAGCCCCAATCTCTCCGCAGGCGGTGATAAGGCGCTTCCCCCGAGCATCGAACGCGACGCGGTCGGGCGGAACCGAAGGGTGGGCCAGCAGCGGCGAGGGGGGACGTTGGGCGGGCGATCGCCACAGGCGGACCAGGCCCCGCTCGCACGCCGTCAGAAACGTCTGCCGCTCCGGCCGGAAAGCGACTGCCAGGAGTCGGCCTTCGTGCTCCAGGGGCTGACCGATGGGAGCGTGAGTCGCCGCGTCCCACAGCCGGGCCGTGCGGTCGTGGCTGCCGGTCAAGAGAAACCTTCCCTGGGGATCGACGGCCACCGCGGATACGTGACCGCGATGCTGAAGCGGTTGCCCCCGAATGCTTCCATCCGCGATGTGGCGGACCACGGCCACGTTGGCCCGGCCCATCAACACGAATTCTCCATCGTGGCTGAGTGTGGCGGCGAGGATCTGATGGCCGGCATTGCCGATCCGGCTGCGCGCCGGCTCGCCGCTGCCCGCTTCCCAGAGGTCGAGATTGGCACCGCTCCACGTCAGGGCGATTCGTCCGTCGGGGCTGAACGTTCCGGCGGATCGGCGACCGCTGAGGACCGGCGTTTCGCGGACCAATTCGCCGGTCGCGGCATCCCAGAGCCGAGCCTGAGCGCTCGCGATCACCGCGAGCACCCTCTTCCCGTCATGACTCTCGGCGATCGCAGAAATCGTCCCCGATTGCCGCAACTCCGGCCCCACGGCCCGGCCGCTCTGAAGATCCCAGCGACGAACCTGTCCATCGATACCGCCCACGAGAACGGTTTGCGCATCGTGGCCGAAGGCCAACGCGCTCACGTTGACTGCCGAGCGGATCTCGGTCAGCCGTTGGCCGGTGGCGACATTCGAGATGCGCACGACAGCACCTTCTGCGGTCGCCACCAAGTGCATTTGCGGGGCGAACGCCACGGCGGCCACGGTCGGGCCTTCCGCAGTCTCATGCACCTGTTCGAGGGGGACGAGCCGCTGCGACCAGGCCGCCAGATTCGTCCGAATGACGCGCTGCAGTTCCTGGGCCTCGTTGGGCACCAGTTCCAGCGCGCGGGCCAACCATAAAAGACCGTGCGCAATCCGGCCTTCTTCACACAGCGCCAAACCACGATCGAGAGCCAGCGCGACCGAGACCCTTTGCGCCTCCTGACGCTGTGCGTCAGCTCGATTTCGTTCTTGCGTCGCCTGGTCCAGCGCTTGGGTCGCATCCCGGCGGGCGGCCTCGGTGCGGGCCTGTTCGCGGAGGACCAGGGCCGTCGCCACAACAAAAACGACCAACAGCACGAGCAGGAGCACGATCGCGAGCATCAGCCCCCGCGTGTGACGTCGCGACCATTTCATCAGCCGGTCGAGCAACATCGGCCGCCGCGCTTGAATCGGCCGGTGCTCCAGAAAGCGGCGCAGGTCGTCGGCCAACTCCTGGGCCGTGGCGTACCGCTCGTGAGAGTCTTTGGCGATCGCCTTGAGGATGATCGTTTCCAAATCCCGCGGGATCGTCGGTTCGAGACGCCGCGGCGGAATCGGCTCCTCTTCGGTCACGTGCCGCAGCAATTCCTGCCGGTTCGTCTGCTCGAACGCCGGACGCAGGGTCAGCAGCTCATAGAGCGTGACGCCCAGCGAATAGATGTCGGTGCGATGATCGAGCAGCCGCGATTGCCCCGTGGCCTGTTCGGGACTCATGTACCGCAGCGTGCCCAACACATCGCCGGTCATGGTCAGGCCGGTCTCTGTCTCGACCTGCGCCAAGCCGAAGTCGGTGATCGAGACCTGTCCCTGCCGGTCCACCATCAGATTCGCCGGCTTTACGTCCCGATGAATGATGCCGAACAAATGGGCATATTCCAGGGCCTCGGCGACTTGCACGCCCAAGCGGGCGACGGCCTGAAAGTGGGCGGCGCCGGCTGCGGAGTATTCTGTGGAGAGTCCGGCGGCCGTGAGTGTTTCGGCGATGAAAGCATCGAGCGGGTGTTCGGGCGAAACCGCAAGCGGTTGCCGGGAGGCCGGGATGCGCAGGTGCGCGAGCAACTCGGCCAGCGATTGCCCTTCGACGTGCTCCATCGCGTAGAAATGCACGCCCCGCTCGCAGCCGACGGCGTACACGCTGACGATGTTCGAATGCTTAAGTTGGGCCGCGGCCATCGCCTCGTTCTTGAACCGCTGGAGTTGCCGTGGATCGAGCATGGCGGCAAACGGCAGCACCTTCAGGGCCACGCGGCGGCGGAGCGAGATTTCTTCGGCCTCGTAGACCACGCCCATGCCGCCGCGGCCGATTTCGCGCAGGATGCGATAGTCGCCCAGCGTGCCGTCGAGCGCGTGCGGACTCGACAGCGGATCGGCCGCCAACAGCGCGTTGGGCCGCGAAGCCGTCGCCGACCAGCCGATGTCGGCCAGCACTTCCAGCGCCGGCAGAAGCTGTTCGAGCCGGTCGGCATGCTCGGGGTGTGCGGCCGCGATCGCTTCGGCGTCGATCGCGTCACCGGCCTGCAAGCGGTCCGTGAGCTGCTCGACCAGCTCGACGAGCGAACCAGGCTCCGGCAAGCTTGAAGTATGCGAAGGGGTCAGACCCCTTTGCGGACGAGCGGTGTTCGAGGTGCCATGCGACTCAGCCGCAAAGGGGTCTGACCCCGTGTGTGCTGATTGGGAGG
>JAHWKJ010000730.1 GCA_019347905.1 Planctomycetota bacterium | reverse complement strand
GGCGACCAGCGCAAGGAGCAGCTTGCCGTCGAGTTCCCGCGCGAGACCCTCGACCGGCAAATGAAGATTTCTGTCCGGCGGCATACGTCTGCTTCTTCCCATGACGAGTCTCTGAACCGCACCGGGTTTGCCGGGGGCTGTTTCGCTTGACTGCTACACGGCGACTTCGGGCACCTCAAGTTCGGCGTAGAAGCTGCGTCGGCCCCGACGGGCGGGATGCTTCCGATCGGCTCGAGCAGGCGCCGTTTGTTGAAGCCGTCGACCCGGTCCAGGGTGGCGAACTCGACGGCATGGGCGCCGCACCAGGGCCCGCGGCTGTGGATCGCTTCCGTCATGACCGGCTGGAGCCGGACGACCGCTGCTCAGCGGGCTCTGGTGCCGTGGTTCCGAACGCTCGCTCGATGCGTTTGCGGACGCCGTGAAGTCGCCCTTGGCGGCGCTGCGGAATGCAAACGCGCGCGGCCAGTCAAATTATCTGAGTCGCACCACCTGCGGCGCGAGGGCATCCGCAGAGGCTTGAAACCGACCAAAGACCTTCTGCCCGAAATCGACATCCGTGTCGGGACCTGACTAGCGTCGCTCGCCGACACGGTCCAATTTGAGCGGGGGCAAGGAGGGTCGGGCGCGATGTTCGAGCGGCGCATCCCGGAATGGCTTCGGCACGCGCCGACCCCCGGGCTCAAGGGTTTCGCGGTGCTTGCCGGCATCGAATCTGCCGCCCGCGGCGTCCTCATCTCGGTCTTTCCGCTGGCCATGTACCGCACCTTTCAGGACGCGGGCGTGATTTCCCGGATCTATTTTCTTGTTGGCGTCGCATCGCTGCTCAGCGGGCTTCTGGTGCCGTGGCTTACCCGGTTCGTGCCGCGGCGTTGGATCTACACCGTCGGCGCCAGCCTGTATCTCGTCAGCGCCGGGTTCGCCGTCAGCGGAGGCGAGACGGCAATGGCGCTCGCCCTGTTGTGCAGTTCGGTCGCGACGGTCACGGTTTTCGTCTGCTTCAACGCCTATGTTCTCGACTACATCTCAAGGGTCGAGCTTGGCCGGTGCGAGACGCTTCGGCTCTTCTACAGTGCAGCAGCGTGGACCGCCGGTCCGGTCTGCGGCGTTTGGCTGATGCACTGGTGGGAGCCGGCGCCCTTCATCGTCTCGAGTGTCGCCGCCCTCGTCCTGCTCGCGACTTTCTGGGTGCTGCGGCTTGGCAACGGCAAGCTCATAACGCCCGCAGTCAGGCCGCCGCCGAATCCACTCGCTTATCTGTCCCGCTTCTGTGCACAGCCCCGGCTGGTCGCCGGATGGATGTTCGCCGTTCTCCGGTCGTGCGGATGGTGGGTCTACGTCGTCTACCTGCCGATCTTCGCCGTTGAAAGCGGCCTGGGAGAACAGGTTGGCGGCGTTGCGCTGTCGATTACGAATGGACTGCTGTTCGTGACGCCAGTCATGCTGCGCTGGATGCAGCGGAGGTCGGTCCGTCAGGCGGTGCGGACAGGCTTCCTGCTGAGCGGCGCGCTCTTCGTGCTGGCGGGGATTGGGTCCGACGCGCCGTGGCTCGCAGTGTCGCTGCTGATGGCGGGCTCGGTCCTGCTGATCCTGCTCGACGTCTGCGCAGGGCTGCCCTTCCTAATGGCGGTGAAGCCGTCAGAGCGGACAGAGATGTCGGCAATCTACGCGAGCTACCGGGACGTCTCGGGAATACTTACGCCGGGAGCCGCCTGGGTCGTGCTCCTCTTCCTGCCGCTCTCGGTCGTCTTCACCGCCGTTGGCTCAGGTCTGCTTTTCGCCTGGGCGATTGCCGGACGCCTGCATCCGCGCCTGGGGGCTGCCAGACTGTCTGGGCCGCTGGGAGGCCAGCCTCAGGCCGGATAGAGGGGGCCGAATGCCCAGCCGGTCGCCAGGGCACAGCGAAGCGGATCTGGGAACGGGGCGTGCCCGCTTGGTCCGCTCGGGGCTGAGCCTGCGCTCTTTCTCCGCAAGAGCGGCGTAGAGGTGGAGTATGAAGGGATCGGCATGGCGCCCAGGTCGGCCAAGGGGAACGGCACCCGCTGGAGCGACAACGATACTGAAATCATCGAGCGGAATCCGAAAGGCGCTCGCTGCCGATTACGGCCGGCGGCGGATGCGCTAGGCTCATCCGTGTCACGTTACGAGTGCGCGTCAGCACGCTGATGTTGGGCGGACGAGCGGATCGAAGCTGAGCGCGCCGCGGCGCGAGGGTTCTAAACGAGAGCACAAGGATGCGGGCGATGGAAGCGACATTTCTGGCTCGGTTTTTCTTTGCCGTTGCACTGGCGGGGTCTTCAGCCGTGAGCTCATCTCCTTCCAGCGGCGGCAGCAGCATCGGCGGCGTGGAAGGTTCGCCGGAGTGGGTGGCCGTCGGGCAGGAGAGACAGCCGGATTTCGATGTGCGGCTCGCCCAGGCG
>JAHWKJ010000729.1 GCA_019347905.1 Planctomycetota bacterium | reverse complement strand
CAGTGCCACCCAACCCCAACCGGCTCTGCGACTTCGGACTAATTGAACGGTATTGTGTTTAGCCGCGACCCGACAGGGGCGCGCTGGCGCCAGAGTTCAGCGGCGGGCGGCCGCGCTGGTGCTGAGATTGAAGTCGAACTCGTTCACCTCGCCTGAGCGCGTCTCGCGGACGAGCGTCGAGCGCTCGTTATACTCCGGCGGGATCGGATTGGGAGGAAGCTGCGGCGGCGCGTGCTCCTGGAACTGGGCCGGTTCGTCGAGTGCGAAGCCGGGATCCTGCGCAGATCTGATCTCGAGGCGGAGCTTGCCTACCACCGGGCCCTCGCTTTCCGGCAGTTCGTAGACGCCGTCGACGACTTCGCCGGCGGCTTTCGGTCCCTGCGTGCCTTCGACCGGCACGAACACGATCGATCCTTTCGGCAGGGGCCTCCCGTCGACCGTCACTTTCCCGTTCACGCTGACGCGTTCAATCTCGCTTCCGCCGCCACAACCGCCGCCCAGGGCCAGCAGTATCAGAGCGGTCACCGAGGAACGCGGAAACGTCCGCGAGCGGCGGTCGTGGAACGCTGAGAAGACGCCTTCGCGAGCCTTTGCGACTTTGTGCCCGTGCGTCGACATCAGAATTCTCCCACAACTTCGCGGCCGTTGCGGGTGGCGAGCGCGTCCAGCAGCCGAGCATCGATGTTCTCGCTGAGGAACCGGACCGCCCCGTCTGCCAGGCAGAAGTGCGCGCCGCCGATGTGGTCGCTGCGGAATGTCTCGAATTCCGCAAAGCCGGTGATCAGCCGTTTGCTGTTGAACACGCCGACCGTCGAGGCGATCGAGTAGCCGGGGTAGCCGATGCCCCACGCCGTCACGCCGCCGCGGTGCTGGCCCGAGCAGGGGCCGCTGGTGAAGTTGTAGTTCTGCAGGCCGTAATTGAGCTCTCCCACCAACAGCGTGCTGGACGGACCGTCGATGAGATCCCGCATCCGCGTTGCGCCCTTGTCGTGACCGATGATTGCGCCGTTGTGGACCGGCCCCCAGGCGCTTTCCGAACCCGACGAGACGGCATAGCTGGAAGCGGCAAGGAACTCACCGCACGCGGCGTTGGGCGCATTGCGCGGGTTCACCATCGTGGGGCAGAGGTACGCCGGCACCACGCGCGACAGCGCGTCGCGATTCAACGGATTCGAGTAGGAGACTGCGGGATTGTACGTGCCAAACAGCGGACTCTGGTCGATCTGCGGCAGGATCGCGGTGAATGTGCTGTAGAACTTCCCCCGCCAGTGCGAGGCCATGGGGAAGGTGCCGAACTGCTCGTGGTAGTTGTGGATGGCCAGGCCGATCTGCTTGAGGTTGTTCTTGCACTGGGTGCGGCGGGCGGCTTCCCGCGCCTGCTGCACGGCCGGCAGCAGCAGGGCGATCAGGATGGCGATGATCGCAATGACGACCAGCAGTTCGATGAGCGTGAAACCGCCGCGCAGCCGGCGATGACGAAGGGCGAACAGCATGACGAGACCTCCCGAAGTTCGAGACAGCGAAGCGACGCAATTCAGAACGCTGCGACTGCTGGCTGGCTCAGAGCCGGAAAGGCCCGTTCGCTGGCTGGCAAGGTGCCGGTGTCGGCACTCGATTGAAACTGAATCTCAGTTTCTGTAGCATTTCACCCGCCGCAGGCAGGAAATGCAAGCCACGCGGGCCAAATTTCCGGATTTCTTTCTGACCCAACTCGGTCCCGAGTTGACTGCTGGACCGCTGCGACGGCATCTCGACTTTCGTTCCGCTCCTTTGCTGCGAGGCTGTGCCGTGACTGCGACCGAAAACGAACGCTCGCCAGACCGGCAACAGGATCCCGCTCCCGATCGGCACGCGGTCCACTCCGCCGCACGACAGATCGACTCGGAGCAACTGCTCCATGGCGACCGCGAGATCCACATCTGCCACGAGGGCGAAGTCTACCGTCTTCGAGTCACCCGCAACGGCAAGCTGATTCTGCATAAGTAGAAGGGGTCGAAAGTCGAAACGGTCGAAGGTCGAAAGGGCCGGAAAAACAGCCCCGCCGGCCGAACGTGCACTTTGACCTTCGACCTTTTCGCCCCCCCACTGTCGCAGAATCGCTGTCGGTGATTTATGCTCAACCGGCATCCGCAGACCCTTCCGATGAACCGCTGGCGATGACTGTTTTGCTGCACATCCTTGTCTGCGGCCCCGGTGCGGAGCGTGCCGCATCAGCCATTGACGGCGGCGCCCTGCGGGCGAAAGCCCACCCCTCCGCACGCGTGTGCGATCTTGATGCGGCGACGCTGAATCGCCAGGCCGAACAGGTCGAGACACCGGCCATCGCGTTCGCAGACGCCGGGCACCTGCCGGCTGCCTCGTCGTTCAACGCAGCCGCGACGACGCTGGCGAAGACGGCCGTCGACGCCGGCAAGAAGTCGGCGAAG
>JAHWKJ010000198.1 GCA_019347905.1 Planctomycetota bacterium | reverse complement strand
GGGAGAGTTGCTGGCGAGCGTCATCGACGCCCGTTCGAGCATGCGCGACGGCCGCCGCGAGACCGCGACGGAGCGCACATTTCTGGTTCGGGAGCCATCACCATGAGAGCCATACTGACGATTGTGATTCTGGTGCTCATCTGCGCCCTCATCGGCTGGATCAGCTTCAGCCGCGACGAAGGGCGGGCGTCCATGACGATCGAGACGCATACGATTGAGGAGGATACGCAGGAGGCCGTCCAGGAGGGCCACGAAGTGTTGCGGGAAGCGGGCGAGCGAATCCGGGAGGAATTCCACGAAGAGCAGCGGGAAGAAGCCCTTGAAGAGGCGATTCAAGAGTCGCCTCCCCCGGAGGGCGCGAGGCCGCCTGCTCGCTGACGAGATCCCCGACGGCCGCCGCTGAGTTGTCCAACGACTGGATCGAGGAGAAGGCGATGAGCAATCCGCGAAATGCCGCCACCATCGAAGAGCAACCGGACGCGTCCGTGAAGGAACCGTTGCAGGCGGAGTTGCAACAGCTCGAAACCTGCCTTGAGACGCCGTTCGTGCCCGGCGAGCTGGAAGGTTGGATCGGCGCCGTGCTGGAAGCCTGGGAGCGGCTCGAGCAGCCCTTCCGAAGCCGGTTTGGCGAGGACCATCCCCAGCAGTTCGAGGAGATCGCCGAAGCGGACCCCGAGCTGTTGACGCAAGTGAAGCACCTGCGCGAGGGCGACGCGCGCGTGATGGAGCGGTTCCGCGAGTTGCAGCAGCGCATCCGCCGGCTGTCGCCCAGCGTGTCGCGTGCGGAGCCGGACGAGAAGCTGGTCGACGACGATCTGGAGCGGCTCGTCGATGACGGGCTGGCGTTCGTCATCGAAACGCGCAAACAGGAAGTCGCCACCCGCACCTGGCTGAGCGAGGCCTTCGACCGCGTGCGCGGTGCCGTGGACTGATCCAGCGACGAGCTTCTGCGAAAGGAGAAACCATGTCCGTCCGCTTCACGCTTCCGGAAACCGACGTCGCCGTCGAAGTTCCCCCCGTCCAGATCTTCACGTCCGGCACCGATGCAGGTTATGTGGAGCTGTCGCTCCGCGCCGATCAGGCGCTGCCCATGAAGAAGCTGTACGACCATCTGCGGCTCGTGGTGCCGGGCGAGCTGAATCCCTTGCGGCCCACGGCGCATGACGAGCAGCCGGGCGGCGTGGTATTGACGTTTTTCTCGGCGGAAGTCAGCAATTCCTCGCGGCCTCCCCACACCCTGTCCCTGCTCTGGAAGTCGGCGGATAAGCGGGTGCTGGGAGCGGTGCCTTTCGAGGTCACGGGTTCCCGACGCCTCCGCGAAGTGACCGGCGATGCGGAACTGGCGGGCCACAAGACGCGCGCAGATGTGGAGTGACGCCGCGCCCAGGCTTCGAGTTATACTGCTCGTTGCGATTCTGCCGCGGCGGGATCTGCAAGTCCCGCAATCGGATGGGCGAAGGTGACGGAGGCAGGTGATGAACCACTGGGAAAGCTGTCACGCCGTCGAGCGCGACGTCGAGCGTGTGAGCGGTGCCTGGGTCTTTCGCGGGACGCGTGTGCCGGTTTCCGCGTTGTTTGAGAATCTCAAGGACGGCGCATCCATCGAACACTTTCTGGATTGGTTCCCCGGCGTCGAGCGTTCCCAGGTGGAAGAGGTGCTCGACCATCCTGTCGTGAAGCGGTCACCATCCATCTGAACTGCTCCACCGCGAGCGGTTTTTGGTGCTAGGTTTGAGCGGCTTGCATTTTTCAACCGCCTGACGGGACGGCTCCCATGCTGCAACTGCTCAAACGACTGGCGCGGGATGAGGCCGGCTTTGTGGTTTCCGCAGAGCTCGTGCTGATTGCGACGATTCTGACGCTCTCCATGATCGTCGGCCTCACCAAAATCTCGTATGCGGTGCACGGCGAGCTGAACGACATCGCCAGCGCCTTCGACGCCCACAACTACGATCCCCGTTACGACAGTCACGACCCCTACGCCTCGCACGACAGCGATCCGGAGCCGGAGGCCGGCTACGGGGACTTCGGCGGCTATTGAAACGTAGTGGCCGGCTTCAGCCGGCCAAGTCCGCAGGCGACGGCCGGCTGAAGCCGGCCACTACGAACTTACGCGAGGACGGAGCGCACGCGCCTGAGGTCATCGACCAGTTCACCGCGCATCCGATCGCGCGCGGGCTTGTCCGGGGCGCGGAGCACGGCCGAGGGGTGCCACGTTGCCATAACGCAATCCGCCAGGTCGGACGACACCAGCTCGCCACGCTGTTGCGTGATGCGGAAGTTGCGGCCGAGCAACGACTGGGCGGCGGTGGCGCCCAGGCACACCACCACCTGCGGACGCACGGCCTCCAGTTCCGCCTCCAGCCACGGGCGGCAGGCCGCCAGCTCGCGGGCGCTGGGCTTTTTGTGCAGCCGGCGCTTTCCCCGCGGTTCCCACTTGAAATGCTTGACGGCGTTGGTGACGTAGACCAATTCGCGGTCGATGCCCGCGTTCTCGAGCGCCTCACCGAGCAGGCGGCCCGCCGGCCCGACAAAGGGCAGGCCTTCGAGGTCCTCACGGTCTCCCGGCTGTTCGCCCACCAGGATGATCTGGCTTCCGGCGCGGCCCGCGCCGAACACCGTCTGCGTCGCCCGCTTGTACAGTTCGCACCCCTGGCAGTCGCGCGCGGCCCGGCTCAGCGTCCGCAGACTGCGGCTTGACGGCAGATATTCGGAGGCGGACATGGCGGCGATCCCCGAATTGCGACACGCGCGCGACCATCGGGGTGCATGCAATCGCTATGCCCACTACTTGACGCCCATGTGATCACAACACATGGGCTTCGGGCGCTCTTGAAGGGGTCTGACCCCGTGACCAACAACTGGGGCCAAGAAGCTCGAACGCGCTCTAGATCAGCCCTTCGCCGAACTTGTCGTCGTGGGCGCCCCGGGACGCCATTTGCGAGCTGGCCGATGCACCCTGCGGCCGCGCCTGTGCCGCAGAGCGGTGCGGACCGGCGGGAGCGGAGGCCGGCTCGATCCGCCGCGAGCCGTCCGCCGACGCGACAATCCGCGGCAGCGGCTCTTCCTCGTACAGCGTCGCGTAGTTCTCTTCGCCGTAATCGTCGTAGGTGCAGACGTAGCCGGGCAGCTTGGAGCGCTCCAGCTCATCCTCATACGCTTTGAGGACGCCCGCCTGAATCATGTCGCGGCAGTCGGAATTGATGGGGTGGGCGATGTCGGCGTAGAGCTTGGCCCGCCCGTCGCCGTCGCGCGTCGCCCGCTCGTCGTCCAGCCGCGCCCCGCACTGGTTGCAGTGCATCGCCCGCAGGTGGTTCTTGTTGTGGCACTTGGGGCAGCGGTCGGTGAGCTTGCGGCTGGGCATGGCCACGAAGGAGCCGCGCGTGCCCTGGATGATCTTGAGATCCCGAATGACGAAGCAGCCGTCGAACGTGATCGAGCAGAAGGCCTGCAGGCGATCGTGGGGGTCGTCCATCAGCTTGATGCGAACTTCAGTGATCTCCACAGCCGTCCTCCTTCTCGGTGTGCTGTCTCGCGGATCCGGGTCACAGGTCTGCTTTGCCCAAAAAAGGGGACAGTCCCCTTCATTTTGTGCCTCAGGCCATTCGTGAGTTCATAAGTGGCAGGGGGACAGTCCCCTTTTTTGGGCAAAGCCTCACAGGTCGTTCACGTTTGGAGCCTCACGGCCCATGCGGAGCCGAGTCGTTCGGCCCGGGCGCGGGCTGCAAGTCTGCGCGCGAGCCGGCCGTGCCGGCACAGAGCGAAGCAGGCGGACCCGCTGCCGCTCATCAGGTCTCCGGCGACCGGACACGAGCGGAGCCAGTCGCGGAGCTGTGCCACCTCCGGGTTGAGGCTCGCTGCGGGTTCGTAAAGTGCGTTATGAAAGTGCCGCGCCGCCCGATCGAGCCGCCCCCGATGCAGGGCCTCCACGAGCGGACGCGTCGATTGCTTTTGCTCAGCCAGTCGGCAATGTGAAAAGACCTGTGAGGTGGAAAGACCGGACCGCGGCCGCACGACGACGAACCACAGTCCCTCGGGCAGCCGCACCGGCTCGATGCGTTCGCCTCGACCGCGGCAGACCGCCGCCGGCGCTTGCACGAGGAAGAAGGGCACGTCGCTGCCGAGCTCCGCCGCGAGGCGACGCAGTTCCTCGGCGGGGAGCCCCAGCCCCCACAGGCGGTTGAGCGCCGCGAGCGCGGCGGCCGCGTCGCTGGAGCCGCCGGCCAGACCGGAACCCGCGGGGATCCGCTTGTGCAGCACGATCCTCGCACCACCCCGTGCGCCGGCCGCCTGTTGCAGGAGCCGGGCCGCACGCACGACGAGATTCCGCTCGTCGTGGGGCACCGCGAGACCGTCCGCAGCCGCCGGGTCGCCCGTCGCGCCCGTCGTCCGCAGCCGGATCTCCCCCGAATCAGTCTCCGTGACGAACAGGGTATCGTATAAGCCGACGGTGACCATGAGCGTTTCCAGCTCGTGGTAGCCGTCGGGACGCTTGCCGAGAACCTCGAGAAACAGGTTGAGCTTCGCGGGAGCGTGAACGACCAGCGCGCTCGGTACGTGCCGAAACAGCATGGGTCTCACATCCTGCGAGCGGCCCAGCCTGCTGGGGTCGAATTGGGAGATGAGCCGGAGACGTTTTCCAGCCGACGGCCGGGTGCCGGTTAGAAGCGGGGGTCCGCGTCACCTCGCTGCGACCGGCGCCCCGACCGGACAGACTTTGATAGCGTGGATGCTAGCGAGGCCCGCACACCCCGTCAAGACGGTTCGGCAGCGGCCGAGGGTCGTTCAGTTCCTACTAACCCGACGCGTGAGCGAGCCGGCTATGGGAGCGACGGTGGCCCAGGCTCCTCGCTTACGCGTCGGGTTAGTGTGTCACGACCCATTTAGCCCCTTACCACGGGAGCAGTCGGAGCAGCAGGAAGATCATCGCGGCTAACGCGATGATCAACAGCAGATCCAATCCCCAGTGGGCGAAGACGCGCAAGCGTTGCCGGTGCCCGTGCTCCGGGGTGAAGGAACCTCCGGCACGGGCGGGGGCGCGGACAGCGAGGAGCTTTCGATGGCCAAACATGGACTTGTCTCCCGCAGAGCGGGGCAATACCGTCACCGGACAATCGACCTGTCCAGTGTCGGCAAACGGCGTACCCGCCTTGTAGGGAATCACCCGCGTGAGCGAAATGCCCAAATCCAGCCATTACGACGAACTCGCCGCCAGGCACGCACGGACAGACTTCGTGCGCGTGCTCGAAACGCACTCTGTCGGGCAGGCACTCGACCACGTGCGGAATCAGCGGCCGCCGGGGCGGATCGTCTACTTCTACGTCGTCGACGAACACGAGCGACTGAAGGGCGTGCTCCCGACACGACGGCTGCTGTTGAACGCTCCCGAGACGCCGGTCTCTGACCTCATGGTCAAAGAGATGGTTACGCTGCCGCAGACGGCGACGCTGCTGGAGGCCTGCGAGTTCTTCATCATGCACCGGCTGCTGGCGCTTCCCGTCGTCGATGCGGAAGGACGCATCACGGGCGTCGTCGACGTCGAGCTGTACACCGACGAAATCAGCGAACTTGCCCGGCGCGAGGAGAGCGACGACGTGTTTCAGCTCATCGGCGTCCGGCTGGCGCAGGTGCAGCGGGCGGCAATCCCGGCCGTATTCGGACGTCGGTTTCCGTGGCTGTTGTGCAACATTGTCGGCGGCATCGCATGTGCGCTGTTGGCGGGCCAGTTTGAGGACGTGCTGGAACGGGTGGTCGCACTGTCTCTGTTCATCCCCGTCGTTCTGGCGGTGGCGGAGAGCGTCAGCATCCAGACGCTGAGCCTCGCGCTACAGGCGCATCACGGCAACCGCTTCCGCTGGAAGCATACCCTCGCAGCGCTGAGCCGCGAGCTTCCAATCGGTATGCTCCTGGGCGGCGCATCGGGGGCAGTCGTCGCCACGGTCGCCTTCCTGTGGCTGGGCGCGGGTTCGGTGGCGCTGACGATTCTATCGGCGATGGCGTTGGCGATCACGACGGCCGCCCTGCTGGGGCTGGCCATCCCCACGCTGCTGCATGCGGCGCGGCGGGACCCGCGCCTGGCCTCCGGCCCCATCGTGCTGACGCTCACCGACCTGTGCACGCTGTCGTACTACCTGGGGCTTGCGCACTGGATCGTGTAATGTGACTCCAGCAGAAGCGCCAAGAGCGGCCGCCTCACTCATAGTGTGCGCGGGAATGAGATGTTCGTTTGCCGCGTTTAGCCGCGACTCGAAGGCTTTGCGCAGAGGAGCGCGGCGTCTGCGCAGGTCTACGCGGAGCGCTCCTCTCCGAAGACTCCGAGTCGCGGCTAAACGGCTCATTTCGCGCCGCTCGCAGTGTAGCGGCCAGTGACGCCTATGCTGCGAGGCGCAAAAAAAAACGGCCCTCCGTGGCCGCCGCGTCACACGCGAATTGTCGGCTTCCCAAGGTAAAAAGCTTGGGAAACCGCAGAATGTAGAAACCCTCGGGGTCGGCAGAGCCGGGCGTTCCGGCCTCACGATCAAACGCGATTGGGGAAACTGATTCGCAGAGTGGGTCGGGCTGCAATCAGGGGGACCTTCCACAGCCGATTCGCCCCTGCGTCCACCGTTACCCCGAGGGAGGCTGGGCAAGCATCACACAAACGAATTCCTCGCAACGCATCCGGCGTGCCGCAATGGCCGCGCTACCGGATTTGGTCGCCCGCCCCATGCTTTTCCGCTGAAAACACAGCCTAGACCACCTGCTTTCACAGGATTGGCACCGACACCGCCGGCGCCGATTGGACAATTCGGCGCCGATCTGGCATGCTGACGTCGGCGCCGAAGTCGATCCCAAATCGCGCCGATGCTGTCCCATCCGTTACTTTTAGCGCCCCACGGCATGCAGGCTCCCGACGCTGGCAATCGATCCACGATTCCCGCGATGGCGGGTTCGGCCGCGATTCTCTACTGCATCGCGGTTTTGGGTTTCGTCGCCAGCAGCCCGGATTTGGGCCTCAGGTGCCTGCTCGTTGACGAAGTCGATCCGAGTGCGCCGACCGGTGTCCGCGTGTGGGCGACCGGCAGTCTGGAATTTCGGGGGCCGGCCGCCCGGCCCATCGGGCAGGGAGATTTGCTCACTCGAGTCGGCCCCCGCGAGATGCGCCACTCGCTGGATCTGACGGAGCTGCTGACGGACCTGCGGTCCGCTGACAGCAAGCTCCTGCTTCCGGGAGCCCGTTTCTGGGAGCCGGGGAGCCTGTCGTACCCCTGGCTGGTCGAGGAGGCCAGCGGCAGCCGCTGGGTACGGATCGAGTTCCGGCCCGTGGGCAGCGACAAAGCCGCCAGCGACTACCTCCGCGTGCAATCGTTGCCGTTGAGCGAGGTGGGTCCGACGTTCCTGTGGTTCGTGTTGCAGTTGGGAATCTTCGCGGTGGGTGGACTGGCGTGGTGGCGTCGGCCGTTCGACCGCTCCGCCCGCGTCTTTTTCGCGATGTGCGTGGTGACGCTGTGCGCCTTCGTCGGTGGGTTCCATTGGTGGATTCTGGCGTCGAGTCCCTGGCTGACGGCGCCGTTTGCCGTCTGTGCGATTCTGCTGCCGGCGGTGACGCTGCACTTTTTTCTGGTGTGTCCGCGGGCCAGGCCCCCGCTCGCGACGCGGCCGCGGACGACGCTGGCGGCGTTGTACGCGATTCCTGCCGCCGCAGGGGCCGCGGTGCTGTTTGCCGTCGTTTACATGACCTGGCTGGGTTTGTTTCAGCGCGGGGCGGGAGCGATGCGCGAGGCGCTCGTCGGCCTGCGCGTGGGTGCCTACGTGTACTTCGGGATTGCGGCGGCCTATTTTCTCCTGGCACTGGTCTCTCTGCGGCAGAGCCTGCGAAGGGCGACGAGTCCCCAGGAACACCGGCAACTGTGGTGGATCTGGTGGGGCGGCGCCGTCGCGACGGTGTTCATCGCCTACAGCCTGTACCTGGCTTTGTTCCGGCGGATCGATTTTGCGCTGGGGGCGGCGCGGCTGCCCATGTTCCTGGCGAGCCTGGCCTTCATGCTGGCGTATGCGGTGGCCATTGTGCGGCACAAGCTGATGCTGCACGACCGGCCCGGCGACAGTTTGATGTATTACGTGGTCAGCTCCGGACTGACGCTGGGCTTTGGTGCCGCGGTGGCCCTGTTCATTGTGGCCCCCCGCTGGCTGAACATCGCCCCGTCGTCGCAGCAGGCGTTCTGGATGGCGATGGTGCTGGCGCTGTCGGCCATCGGCCTGTTATGGGTGCGGGACCGCATGCAACAGCGGATCGACCGGCGGTTCTTCCGCGAAAAGTACCGGCTGGACGAGGCCCTGCAGCGGATGAACAGCGCCGTCGGGCGGCTGCGCGATCCGCAGGCCCTGGCCGAGATGATGCTGTCCTCCTGCCGCGAAGTGCTCTCCGTCGAGCGGGCGGCCGTGTATTTCCGGACAAACGGCGGCGGCGCGCTGGAGCGGATTTCCACGTACGGGATGGAAGACGCGCCGCCGCGGCTGGCAGCCTCGGGTCCGCTCATGGCCGCTCTGGCCGAGGGCGAGAGCCTGCAGCGGGTGACCGCCAGCACGCGCCGCGATCTGTCCGGAGTGCAGCAGGCGCTCCACGATTTGCGGGTGGAACTGGTGCATCCCCTGCAAAGCGAGGGAGAGATCTCGGGCATCGTGGTCCTCGGCGGCAAGCCCGGCGGAAACCAGTTTACGGCTGAGGATCTGACATTCCTCAATGCGGTCGCGCAGGTGACGAATGTCGCCCTCGCCAGCGGCCGCGCCGTCGAAGGCAACCTCGCCCGAATGAACGACGAGCTGCGCGCGAGACTCGAGAAAATCGGCGATCAGCGCCGGCAGATCGAGCTCTTGCAGAATGAGCTGGCCGGCCTGCACGGCGGAGCGCCGCCGGCGGCCGCGGCCCCCGCGGCGGAGACCTTCCGCCGCGAGATCATCCGCGGGCACAGTCCGGCCATCGAACGGGTGCTGGAGACGGTGCGCAAGGTGGCCTCAAGCGAGTCGTCGGTGCTGATCCGGGGCGAAAGCGGCACGGGGAAGGAACTGCTCGCCCAGGTGCTGCACGACAACGGCCGCCGCCGCAGCGGCCCGCTGGTCAGCGTTCATTGCGCCGCACTTTCGCCGAGCCTCTTGGAGAGCGAGCTGTTCGGCCATGTGAAGGGCGCCTTTACCGGCGCCCATCGCGACAAAATCGGCCGTTTCGAAGCGGCCGACGGCGGCACGCTGTTCCTCGACGAGATCGGCGACATCTCGCTCGACACGCAGGTCAAGCTGTTGCGCGTGTTGCAGGAACGCTGCTTCGAGCCGGTCGGCGGCTCGCGGACGATCCACGTCGACGTGCGGCTGATCACCGCCACGCACCAGGACCTGGAGGCGCAGATCGCCGCCGGCCGCTTCCGCGAGGATCTCTACTACCGGCTGAACGTGATCAGCATCACGCTGCCGTCGTTGCGCGAGCGGCGCGAAGACATCTTCGAACTGGCGCTGTTTTTCCTGCGGCGTGGGGCCGAACGCAGCGGCAAGCGGATCGCGCACATCGATGAAGACGCGTTGGCGGCGCTGGAGCGTTACCCATGGCCGGGAAACGTCCGCGAACTGGAGAACGCGATCGAACGGGCCGTCGTTCTTGCGGAAGGCGAACGCGTGACGCTCGACGCGTTGCCGCCGGAAGTGGCGCAGGCGACGGTGTCCCCCGGATGGCGTCCGGCGCGGGCGAGGCGGCGCGACGCCGATTCACGCATCGCCGACCGCAGCGCGGGAGCGGATGTGGTGCTCCCCGAGACGAGCGGCCTTTCGCACGACGGACGGCCGGAGCGGGCGGTGCTGGAAGAGGCGCTCGTCCGCTGCGCCGGCAACAAGGCTCAGGCCGCGCGACTGCTCGACATGCCGCGCAGCACGTTCTTCAGCAAGCTGAAGAAGCACGGGCTGGGGTGAATCCCTTACTCGAGCAGCAAGTCGAGATCGCTGAACACCTCGTTCTTCAGCACGCCCACGCCTTGGTCTTCGTCCTCGTCGAACAGGAACCAGTCGCGGCCCA
>JAHWKJ010000004.1 GCA_019347905.1 Planctomycetota bacterium | reverse complement strand
CATCCTCGAAGAGGACGCGGCCGCGTGGCTCATCCGCTTCGAACGCTCGATCGACTGGCAGGTGGGAGCGAGACAGACCCAGCGGGGAGGAAGAGATGGGCTGAGGGGGTAACGGGGTGACAAAGCCATTCGTGTAATTCGTGCCATTCGTGGTTGAAAGCCTTACAACGTGCCCGTTGCCTCCGGCCCGATCAGCAAGAACCTGCAGAAGCTCGTCGACCTCGTCGCGGGCAGTTCGAGCTTTCAAACGCGGGTCGGGGCGGCCGACAGTACAGCGGCCCGGGAATTCATTCATCACCCACACCTGGAGGTCGACGAGAGCACGACGTTCCAAGTCACGCGGCCGCTGGCCGTGTGCGAGTCGGGGCGGTTGCGCTTCAAGAAGTTCGCCGGCGGCGCGCTCAATCACCTGCAGCCGGCCGGCTCGTGTTACCTGATCCTGCAGGACAAAGACCGGTTCCCGAACGACGTGCAGGAATCGCAGACGGATTTTGAGAACTGGGTCGGCGCCGTCATCCAGGACCTGGCCGCCCAGGCCGGCGAAAGCGACAAGCTGTCGATCGTCGAGATCGACCAGGAAATGGAAGCGGCGATCACGCACCCGCGGCACGTCGCCGCGCAGCCGGATTCGACCGCCTATTGGACGACGGTGTTTCGCGTCGACTGGGGCTGGGCGTGATCGAAGAGACGGGGTGAACGGAGACGGAATCATGCGGCGCGGCACGGTCTGGTGGTTTCTCACTCTGGCGGCGATCACCGCCGGCGTCTCGATCCTCGCCACGAGGCCGTGCGCGGGCGCGCCGCGTGTTTCTTCAGTTGCAGTGGAGGCCGCTGTGCCGGGAATCCCCATCAAGATCACACTCCGCGAGGAGCGGCCGGCGGACATTTCGATCCGCGTCTGGCGGGACTCGATGCGCCAGGCGCACGAAGAGATGGGGGCGCTGTGGCATTCGAAGATGCTGCCCCGACACTTCACCCGCGGGGCCGCGAGCCGCTACGGCTACCAGCCCCGCACGCGGAAGTGGCAACAGAAGAAGGCCGCGCTCTACGCGCGCGGGAAGGCCGTCAAACGCAACACCGACTTGGTCTTCACCGGCTTCCTGCAGGAAACGCTGACCAACTTCGGCAGCGTGCGCGCGTTTCCGACGCGGGTCACGATTCAGATGACCGGCCCGCGCTATATCACGTTCCGGCCCCACGCCAGCAACCAGCCGGACAAGCACTCCGAGGTGACGCGCGTGACCGACGACGAGGCCCGCGAGCTGAGCGAGAAGCTGAACGAAACCGCCACGAAACTGTTCAACGAGTACCGCGCCGCAAAAACCTCATAGGCACCCGGCGGCCGGCACTGCCGGTCTGCGGCACGCCGCTCGGCACGCCCTAAACCGAAGCAAGGACGCTTCCCCATGCCCGTCTCGAAAGTTTTCGTCCTCGGTGCGCTCTCGACCCCGAACAACAATTACACGGAGCTCGAGGACGCCACGCCGACGCCGACGGCCGAAGTGATGCACGAGATGGCGGTTGGACATCCCCAGCCGCTGTTCACCGCGCTGCGCTCGATCAAGCCCGAGGTTGTGGCCAGGCTGTTGCAGGTGGGCACCGCCTTCGCAGAATTCGGCCTGCTGGGCAAGGATCACTCGGCCGGCAACACCGACCTGTTTTACCGAGCCGCGGTGGACCTGGGCTCCATGGAAGCGATCGCGACCGCGGCGCACGTGCGTCTGCGGATGGCGAACGCCTTCTGCTACCTGCGCTCGGTCAAGGCGTCGCACCGGCAGAATGCCAGTTGCGAGCTCGCCACCGTCCCCACCTACGACGGCGTCAACGAGCCGATCGTCCCAGCGGGCAGCCAGACTCTCAGCATCACGCCCGCGGCCAGCGAGTTCTACGGCCTGGGACCCGTGAAGCTCAACGGCACGACACTCGACGGAGTCCAGGAGTTCGACGTCGACTTCGGCGTCGAGCTGATCGAAGCCGGCGATGCCAGCGACATTTGGAACACGTTCATCGCCATCCGCATGATCAAGCCCGTGATCACGATCAAGGGCTTCAACGAAGAGCACTGGGCCACGTACGGCATCAAGGGCACGGCGTTGACGTCGTTCACCGCGTACCTGCGGCGCAAGAGCAGCGACGGCCACAACGTCGCCGACGGCGGGGGAACGCACGCGTCGATCAGCCTGCCCGCTGGCGCCGGCGGCCTGATCGTCGTCGAGAACAGCTCGGGCGGCATCAGCGACCCGGCGCAAACCAGCCTGAAGATCTACCCCCGCGCGCAATCGGGCGCGGCGGGCGTCAACGTCCTCACGCTGTCGAGCGGCGTGAACATCGTCTGACCGGCGTTCGCCGGAGTGGTTCGCGTCCGCCGGAGTGGTTCTCAACCCTCCACCCTCACCAACCAACGCGACGGAGTCGCCCATGCCCACGCATCGGATTGTCCGCGAATTCCAGCAGGGGTCCAACCCACCCGTCAGCCAGACGCGCGAGGTGACCGCCTCAGGCGAGATCGTGATCGAGGAGACGATTCCCGACGCCTCCACCGACCTGGCCCTCACGGCCAACATCGACGTCTCCGCGCTCAAGAGTCTGTACATCTCCAGCGACCAGGACATCACGCTGGAGACCAACAGCGGCGCCGCCCCGGCCGACACAATCAACCTCAAGGCGGATTCGCCCCTCACCTGGGACGACGAGAGTTCCTTCGCCAACCCGCTGACGGTGGACCTGACGGCGCTGTTCGCGACCAACGCCTCGGGCGCGGCGGCCACGCTCAAGTTCTACGCGCTGCAGGACGCGACACCGTAGAAGAGACGGGGTGACCGGGTGACAAGGTGAGGGGGTGACGGAGGCAGCCATGGCGAAGAAGCGAACCGAGGAGACACCGAAGCTGAAAGTGTTCCAGCCGGCCGAGCCGGCGGTGGTGCAGATGCCGGCAGCCCCGGCGGACCCGCCGCCGCCGGCGAAGCCGGAGCGCCGGTACGCGGACCTCACCCAGGACCAGCGCGCGAAGCTGGTCCGCTGGTACGCGATCAAGAAGCGGACCAGCAAAGCGGCCGCGGCGATCGCCCTCTCGAGCCTGCAGGCGAAAGAGTTCGCCCTCGCCTGCCAAGACGCGAGGGTGTGACGAGCTGACAAATGGCCGCCGTCAAGATCAGGTTCACCGCCGACGACGCCGCCGCGGCGCGCACGCTGAAGCGGATCGAGCGCGAGCTGATGCGGCTCAAACAGACCAACTGTCCCGGAAACATTTCTCAGGAAAAGTCCATGCGACGTGTGCTCTCGCCGATCTTCATCGAAGTGGTGTCGCTCATCGCCGTCGGCTTTGCCCTGGGCATCACCTGCTACCCGGTGTTCGTGCCGGAGACACCCGCCGTCTGCGGTTGTTGCACGGGCTGTGACTGCGGTCGCGACGTGCCGCAGTGCGGCCGGATTGAACAGGAGCCAGCCCCACCGGTCTGCCCGAGTCCGTTCCCTTCGTTAGCTCCTGTTCCCCCTCCGCCCGACTGCGCCGATCCGGGCGTGACGATTTTTCGCGCCGCTGGCGCCAATCTCGCGAGTCGTAAGGCCGACTGCAGCAAACCTGCGGAGCCGGACGATCCGCCCGTCGAAGCGCCGAAGCCGCCGGCCGACCCGGCTCCGCCGGCGAAGCCGAAGCCGAAGGCGCACCCCGTCCCTCGTATCCGATACTGCCGCCCCCGATGAACCTCGCGACCGTCAAGCACACGCTCGAATCGCCCGCCACGCTGAGCTGGCTGCTCGGCGTCGCCGCGGCGATCGCCTGCGCGCTGGTGGGCCTGGGCGCCTGGCAGCTCGAGCGCACCGAGGCCGGCTCCGTGCAGGCCGTCGAAACCGTGCACGAGCGGATCGACCGGGTCGAGGACCGTAACGGCAGGGCCCTCGAGAAGATCGACCGCACCGTTGAGCGCATCGACGCGAAGCTCGACGGCATTCTGGAACACTGGATCCTGCTGAAGCACTGACCTATGAGCGCCTTTCTCTACTTCATCCCGGAAACCAACAAGAACTCGCTCTCGCCCGCCGGCGAGCTGGCCCGGGCGCGGCTGCGCGAGCTGGGCCTCGGGCATGTGTTCGCTGATTGCCACTCGCTCTCCGATGACGTCTCCGCCATCGACCTCGGCGGCCGCGGCCCGGACGACCGCTGCGGCGTCATCCTCTGTGCGCTCCCGGTCTCCCGCGAGGCCCCGCGGCGATTGGGCTATTACGCGAAGGAGCAGACGTGGCTCCCCGGCCCCGACGACGCCGAGGGCCGGCCGCGCTGGTACCTGGGCTTCAACCCGGCCGAGCCGCCGAAGCCGGCCGACCTCGCGCGGGTGAAAGTCATCAAGGGCTACCGCGTCGAGCTCAACGGGCAGACGTGGGAAGTCCCGCTGTTGCGCGCCCCCAGCGGCGACTCGAACCTGCCGCAGACGCTGGGCTGGGATCGCTCCGGGTCGCTGACCACCGTCGTCCGCGAGCAGTACCGCGAGGCCTGGGAGCGGTCCGCCATCACGTACGACGCGCTCCTGGGCGGCGGCTCACTGGATTATGCGACCGCGCTCGATCTGTGCCTCGAAGCGCTCGCGCTCAACTACCGCCTGGGCCGGCTGGAAGTCACCACGCTCGAGCTGCTCGACACCCAGAACTTTATCGAGGTGCTGGGATCCACGATCGACCTGCCCAAGGTCAAGGAGTTGGTCGAAGCCGCAAAAAAAAACGAGGAGCAGGCGACCTCGGGGTCTTCGCCCACCACCCCGGCTTCGGGGAATGGCTCGCCTGGCGACGAGGCCTCGATCGAGACTACCGACCCAGCCGCGGCGACCTCTGGCTCCTCGCCGTGATCCCCGTCGACGAGCCGCACGTCAATACGCACATCCATGCACGCTGAGCCGTCAGCTTTCAGTCGTCAGCTCTCAGCCGCTGACCGCTGACCGCTGAGAGCTTCCGCAATGTCCAACGTCACCACGACCTTTACCAGCGACGACAGCCGGATTCAGGCCGCGCTGGCGAAGCTGAATTCGGAGGTGGTGAAGCTCAAAGAAGCCAACAAGAAGCTCGCGGCCGAGTCGAAGAAGGCCACCGACGAATCCGCCGCGGGCCTGGCGAAAGAGCAGCAGGCCCGCGCCCGCGTCGCCCAGGCGGTCGACGGCACGCTCGGCCGGTTGCGGCAGCAGCTCGCCGCCCAGAAACTCTCGGCCGACCAGGTCGAGATCCTGAAGCTGAAGACGCAGGGCGCGAGCGAGGCCCAGCTCCGCGCCGTCAAGGGCCTGCAGGCGGCGGTCGCCGCGCACAAACAGCGCGCCGCCCAGGCGTCGGCCGAAGAGGCAGCCGCCCAGAAGCAGGCCGCGGAACTGGAGCGCCAGAAGCAGAAGCAGGAACAGATCCGGCAGGCGATCGAGGGCACGCTGGCCGGCATGCGCCAGCAGGTGGCCATGCTGGGCATGACCGCCGACGAAGCGGAGCTCTACCGTCTCAAGCTACAGGGCGCGACGAAAGAGCAGCTCGCCCAGGCCGCCGGCCTGCAGCGGACGGTCGCCGCGCACAAAGAGCAGACGGCCGCGGCTCAGGCCGCGAAAGGGGAGCAAGAGCAGCAGAGACAGAAGCAGGAACAGATCCGCCAAAACGTCGAGCGGACGCTCCAGTCGCTGCGGGACCAGGTGGCGACGCAGAAGATGACCGTCCAGCAGGCGGAGCTGTACCGCCTGAAGCAGGCCGGCGCCACGCGCGAACAGCTCGCCCAGGCCGCGGCCCTTCAGCGCCAGCTCACGCCGCAGCGGGGGATCGGGGCGCTGCTATCGAGCCAAGCGGCGAAGCTCGCGGGCATCGCGGCCGGCTACCTCGGCGTGCAGGCGATCGTCTCGAAAGTCCGCCAGGAAAACGAGCGCTTCAATCAGAGCCTCGAAGGGACGGTGACGAAGCTGATTGAGGCCCAGCTCCGGCTGCAAATCCAGTCCGGGCAGACGCCGGCGCAATTCGAGCAGCAACTCCCGAAGCTGCAACAGGTGATCGAGCAGACTCCGGTCACGGATCTGGCGGGCGGTCTGGCACTGCAGCAACAGGCAGTCTCCAGCGGCTTCGAGGAAAAGGACGTCGCGGAAGGAAAGGTGCTCGACGTTCTGCTGCAGATGAACGCCGCCAACGCGACCTTTGGCAAGGCCGAGGTCAACAAAGAAGACGTCAAGGGCGCGGCGGCCTTCCTGAAGGCGCAGGGCAAAGCGGCCGACGCGGAAGGTCTGCGGAGTGTCGCGATCGACGTCACCGAGCTCTTCGCGAAGACGTCGCTGGAACTGGCCGATCTCAAGAGTCTCGCCAGGCAACAGTCAGTCTTCACCAACGCGGGTCTCAGCCAGGAGACGTCGCTCTCCGCGTTCTCGCTCCTGAAGGACGAGCTGGGCGACGCGAGTACCGCGGCGACCGGGCAACGGCAGGTGGTGAGCCGGCTGCAGACCGCGGGCGGCGAGAAAGAAAAAGTCAAAGCGCTCAAGTCGATCGGGCTGAGGCCGGAAGACGTCGACCTCGTCGGTGAGGATTTCCCGACCGCGCTCGAAAAGCTCAAGGCCGCGCTCGCCGGTGTGGACAAGGAATCGAAAAGCCTCGTGCTCAAGAAGGTCTTCGGTGAAGAGGGGATGGCCGCGGCCAACATCCTGCTCGGGAAGACGGATGTGCTCCGCGAACGAACCGCGCAGCTCGGGGTCGCCGACGAAGATAGCGCGTTCGCGCGGGGCGTTGAAACCTTCCGTGGTCACCGAGTCGCCGCTCGGCAGCGGACCGAGATCCGCAGGCAGGTTTCGGAGCTGGAGGTCGACAAACAGCGCGGCGAGGTGACCACGGAGGATGTGATGGCGGCGATCGACGAGGCGGCCGCCGCGGCGAAAGCCCGCGGCGAGGGCGGCGCCGGCGTCGACGTGCGAACGGCAGCGATCAAGTTCGGCATCAAGACCGGCTTCGGCTCGGCGCTGGGCGATTTGCGCGAGGAAGTCGTGGGCGACAGCGGCATCGCCTTCGAAGCGCTGAAGATTCTGGAAACGGACCGCCCCGAACTGAAGAACTTCCGCGAGACGGGTGCGTTTGGAGACGTCGATCCGGGCGAATCGGGCGAGTTCAAAGTCAACAACAATCCCGCGGTCGGTGCAACAGTGAGGGAGGTTCTCCGCAACCGTCGTCCCGACGCCGGCGCCTTCCGCGCGCCGGTCGCCCCGGCCGCGGACGATGCGACGCGCGAAATGGTCGAGATCCAGAAGCGGCAGCTCGAGCAGCTCGAGCGGCTCAACCGGTCCAACGCAGCGCCGCCGGCGCGACTGCAGCCTGCGGTGCTCACGCCGGCCGAGGGCGGCGCCGGCGTCGCCGAGCTGAAGCAGATCGCCCGCAACACCGCGCGCAATCCCGCGGGCGCGCCCCGCAAGGAACCCGCCGCGAAACAACTGTCACGATCGTCCCGTTGACCATGTCCCTTTCACAGAACGGATTCACCTTCGGCGGCTACCAGCACGGGCTCGTGAGAAGCGAGTCGTGGGACGTGGCGATCGTGCGCGGGAAGTGGTTCGGCGTGAAGGGCGAATCGCATATTATCCACTCGCACTACGGCCGCGTCCTCCGCTGCCGCCTGATGATCACGGGCCGCGCCTCGCACGCGGCGCTCAAAGCGGAGCTCGACGTGCTGGACACGAAGATCGGCCTCTTGACCGGCACGCTGACGATGACTCTGAACGGCGTCGCCACACCCTATCCCGCCGCGACGTTCAAGGGCTACCTGGAGGAGGAGCCAGGCCCGTTTCAGGATGCCTCGGGCGTCAACGGCTGGTGCATCTTCGTGGACCTCATCTGGCAGCAGCGAACGAGTTAGTCATGGCAGCTCCGTACCTCGGCGGCCTCAGAATCACCAAGGCGCAGTGGGTCGGCACGCACGACCTGCTCGTGCGGTTCAGCTCTACGTACGTCGCGAGCTATCACTACCAGCTCTACGCCGGTCGGACGCGGGTCGCGGTCACCACCAACCCGAATGACCGCACGCTGCTCGCGACGTTGAAGCCGTCGGTGTGGCCGCAACACCTGTGGCTGCTGGCGGTCGCGTTGGCCGAGCGGCTCACCGACTACGGTAGTGCTCTCCCCTTGCGGCCCTACAACGTAGCCGAGCTGACGTTCTCGACCTCGACCTGGCCGGCCGACTCGGAGTTCATCGACATCACAGCCGGCACGGTCCCCGGCGGGGCCGTCGATCCGGCAAACCTGCTGGAACGAATCCTGTTCGACACCACCCGCCAGTATTCGATCCGCGTGGACCCGCGCGGGCCCAGCGGCACGTGGAACTTCAAACCGACGGGCCGCGACAATCGACCGCCGGCGATCGCCGGCGACGAGCCGGGCAACCTGGGCACGGCGCTGGCCTTTTCGCAGGAGCTGCTCACCCACCCCCAGGACGTCGTCCTGGACGACGACGGCCACCGCTTCGGCGTCTCGGTCGCCGGCGGCACCGCGACCCTCACCTACACCCTCCCGGACTAAAGATGCTCGAACAGACTTCGTTTCGCGCGCGCAACGACGACGGCAGCGAGAGCGCGGCGACCTGGAAAGAGGCCGTCGACGTCGACTGGACGCAGCTCGTCGATGAGAATTTCCGCGTCCGCTTCCTGATCACGGAGATTGGCCTCGAAGAGGAGACGGATGGGTTCTGGCTGTTTTACAGCACAGACGGAGGCTCCTCTTGGAACCTTGTCACCACGACATCCAGCGTCGTGCGATCGGTTGGCTCGACGCACCTGACCGACGGGGAGCACACCACTCAGCAGATCGGGGCTGGCACATTTGACGCGACGAACGGCGGGGTGGACGAGAATGGCCTGATCAGCACCGGCACAATTCCGAGCGGCAACGAGGTGGAGTTCGAGTTCTGTTTGCAGTTGCGCGGCGATGATCTGACCGACCTGCAGACGGTCGAGCTTCGAGTCAAGTATGCCGGTTCCCCGGTGATCGATCTCGGCAGCTACCTGTCCACGCCACTGATCACCGTCAGCAAGCCGCCCGTCGATGAGCTGCTGGACTCCCGCCGCATGATCTCTCAACCTTAGAATCCGCGTATGGGATACCTCCTCATTGACGCCCGCGCCTGTGGCGGCGAGAAACAGGAGTTCGATACGGTCGCCTGCGTGCACTGCGGGGCGGCCATCAAGATTGTCATTCGCGGTCTCGCGACGGCCGCGGATTACGAGACGAAGTTCCGCTGCTCGCGGTGCAACGGACCCATCTGCCGCGCGTGCCAGGAGCGGGTCGACGAGGCCGGCGGCGCCTGCACCGGCAACATCAAAGCCAAGATCGATCACGCCATCAAGACCGGCCAGTGGGACGACCGCCGCCGGTATCGTTACCGAATCCTGCCCAACTAGCGGGCGAATCCCCAGCACAGCATGGAGGCTCTCATGCGCGGTTTCCCGGCCACGCGGGCGTCGATCACGCCCGTACTTACTGATGACAACTTCACGCTGGTCGCCGGCTCCAGCGAGTCGGCCCAGGTGAAGGAGGTGCACTTTGGCGGTGAGGCGACGACCTCGACCGCCATGCACACCCGCGTCGCTCGCTCGACCGGCGGCAACACCGCCACCACCGGCACGCCGGGCAAGCTCCACCCGCACAGCGGGGCCAACGCGATCGACTTCGCCACCGGCTGGACGACGCAGCCCACGATCGACGCCGCTCCGACCACGCTGTTCGGCGAATCGTGGAACGCCCACGGCGGCGTGGTCCGCTGGCTCGCGGACATCGGCGAGGAGTTCGTCCTCATCGGCGCGGGCAACATTTCCTGCCGCAACTCGGTCGGCACCGGCACGTCGAGCTACGGCGTCGTCTGGGAAGAGCCGTGATCCGGCCCGGCGTCCGCCGGTTTGGTTCTGACCCTCAACCCTCAACCCTCAACCCGGAGTCCATCATGCCTCACGATCGCAACGGCCAGCCGCTCCAGGAAGGCGACGTCGTCACCCTCCGCGGCCGCCTGAACCAGGTCTACGCGCAGGAGGATGGCTGCAACGTCAACGTCGTCCTCGACGGACCCGAGGGCGAATACCAGCCCTCGATCTCCTGCAATGCGAAGCTGGTGGAGAAGGCTCAGGACGGCAGCGAGTAGGCGATACTGCCGGCGAATCGAAACCGGCGGTCGCCCAGCCACACGACCGATATGCCATCGGTCGTGCTGACTTCCTCGTTCGGTGCGGCCGACCATCCGACGATAGACGTCATGTGGTGGCAACGCATGTGGAGAATCGGCCATCGAGCACCGGGCCGCAGAATCCGGAGGTCGAGAGGCGATGACCCTGAGACCGGTTCGTGAAACAGCCACACCCCAGATACAGCAGCTCTCGGCGGCAATGGGACGTGCACTCGCCCCACGCCCTCGAAGGGCGCGATCCGCGTTCCGTTCGCGCTCAACCAGTGAGGCTCGGCGGTCAACAGCGGCGGATCATCCGCGGTCACGAGCCGTGCGAGCGGCGTGGTTGCCAGCAGCTTGAGGAAGTCTCGCCGTAACATCGGGAGCATGGTAGCAGATGCCGCGGAAGCTCAACATTGGCTTCGCCTTTTTCCCCTACGCGGGGCACCTGGGCCGCGTCGAGTACTCGAGCGTCCGCCGCTGGGCGCTGCGCACGTTCCTGGAAGCCTATCACGACGCGCGGCTGGAGAAGATCCACACCGAGGACTTTGCCCGCTGCCCAACCGATTACGCCAGAAACGTCGCCGCCCGCTACGCGCTGGAGCGGGAGATCGACATCCTGGTGATGATCGACGCCGACATGGAGCCGGACACCGACGCGGCGATGCCGCGCTGGTTTCCGACGGCGCTCAGCTTCTGCGTCGACAACTGGGATCGTGGACCCCACATCGTGGGCGCTCCCTACTCGTCGCCGCCTCCTGACTGCCAGCCGCTGGTCTACGAGAGCGACGGTCCGCTCCTGCGACCGTACACCAGCGAAGACGCTGCCGAGCTGCGCGGCATTCGGCCGGTGGGTGCGATCGGCACGGGCCTGATGATGATCGACACGCGCGCCTTCGGCCTGATCGAGCCGCCCTATTACAGCTATGAGTGGGTGGACGCCGCCCACACGGAGAAGCTCTCGACCGAGGACGTGGTCTTCACGCGCAACGTCCGTCTGGCCTGCGAGCGGAAGCTCGGCTACAACCCGGTGCATTCCGCCTGGGACTGCTGGGCCGGGCACATCAAGCCCGTCACGATCGGCAGCCCGCGGGAGCCGGAGACCGTCCACCAGGTCACCAGCCCCGAGGACCTGGCGGCGCTGTCCAAACTCGTGTCGCAGTGGGGCGACGTGCTTTCCAGGCCGCTCGTGGCGTGCGAGATCGGCTCGTGGGTCGGCCATTCGGCCGTCGCTCTTTGGCAGGGCATGCGTCACCGCGGCAGGCTCCACTGCGTCGATCACTGGTTTGGGACGCCCCACGACCGCACCGGGAAGATGGTGGCGAAGTACGGCTCCGACCGGCTTGAAAAGCTGTTCGCTCAGAACACGCGTCACATCGAGCCGCCGCCGGTCGTCCACCGCACGAGCTCGCTGGCCGCGGCTTTGGAGTTTCGCGAGACACTCGACGTGCTGTTCATCGATGCCGATCACTCGTACGTGGGCTGCTCGGCCGATATCCGCGCGTGGCGGCCGCACGTTCGAAAGGGCGGCCTGATCTGCGGGCACGACTACGGGACGTTTCCCGGCGTCACCGCGGCGGTCGATGAAGCCTTCGGCGTCGAGGTCCAGCGGGCCGGCCAGTCGCTGTGGTACGCATTCAATGAGTAGGTCCTGTGCAGTACCGCAAACGCGATCGCAGTCGGCAGCGGGCGCCCTGGCGGT
This sequence comes from Planctomycetota bacterium, assembly GCA_019347905.1. GTDB lineage: Bacteria > Planctomycetota > Planctomycetia > Planctomycetales > Planctomycetaceae > JAHWKJ01. The sequence goes on along the minus strand of JAHWKJ010000004.1, from coordinate 24,590 downwards.
GGCCGGTCGGTGGACTGGCCACGCCCGAGGCGGAACCGCTGCCGGCCGGCGCGCAGGTCCTGCCGGAGCGGCGGCCGTACCGCTCGCGGACGGTGCACGTCGCGCCGTTCGCGACGCCGATCGAAACGCCCGAGCCGCCGGTGGTCGCCGAGGAGAGCGTGCAGCTCTTCCCGTCGCGGCGGCCGTTCCGCTCGCGGACCGCTCACGTCGCGCCGTTCGCGACGCCGATCGAGACGCCCGAGCCGCCGCCGCCCGAAGGCCTGCAGGTTTATCCGTCCCGCCGGCCGCACCGGTCACGCACCGCGCACGTCGCCCCGTTCTCAGTCCCGCTGGAAACGCCGGCAGCCGATCCAACCGAAGGCCGCCCCGTCTATCGCGATCGCCGGCCGCACCGCTCACGGACGGCACACGTCGCGCCCTTCTCCGTTCCGCCGCCCGTCCCGAGGATCGGCCGGCTCCTGCCGGACTCGGCCGCGCCCTTCGCTTCCACGCGCATCCCGCCGCTGCCTGACTCCGCTTAACTCACGAAAGGCCAAGGATGGCCAGCCAGGTCTTTACGCTCGACCGCCATGAGGCGGGGAAGTCGGTCTACTTCCGCCTGTTCAACGACTCGGGCCAGGTCTTCGACTTCAACGATAACACGTTCAAGGCCCTCGCCGGCGCGACGACTCCCTACGTCGTCGCGACCGAACGCGGCGACATGGACGGCGCCGGCCTGTCCGGCTACCAGGCCACGATCAACCTGGCGAACGTCAACAAGACGCCGACGGCGAAGCACTACACGCTGAAGGCCTACGCCAACCCCGCGCCGGCCGACGCAGATGTGTCGATCGCCGACGCGCTCGACGTGATCGTGCAGCTCGGCGAGCTGGGCGAGGGCGAATTGATCGTGCAGGCCGAGGTGAGCGTGAAGAGCACCGCGGGTCTCACGGCGCAGGTGAAAGCCTGGCTGGAGCGGAACGGCCGCAAGATCGACGTGGACACGCTCGACGCCGCGACGAGCGCCAGCGTCACACTCCGCGAGCACGGCTCGGCAATCGATCTGTTCTCCAAGGCGCTCGCCGCGGCCGATCTCAAAGAGGACATCTTTGAGGGCGAGCAGGCCACGCCCGGTTTCACTGACGATCGTCAATTCGACGTCGAGGCCACGATCACAGTCAACGGCGTGGCCGTCACGACGCACCATTCCGCGGTGGTCATTGGATAATGCCTCGCGTCATCACCAGCCACCGCAACGCCTACAACGATCGCCCCTTCGCCGGCGAAGGGGTCTCGGTCTACGCGCAGCTCGGCACCGGTCCCGTGACGTATCGGAATCTCCGGCTGGTCGGTGCGCGGCGCCGGCGACGGAAGCCCATCCGCATCAAGGGCACGGGCGGCGTGCACGACCTGGCGGCCGCGAGCGTGCTCAAGACCTCCCGCCGCACGTCGGCCGCCGATCCGGCCGTCAGCCAGAACTGGGCTCTTCCGGGGAGCTGGATCCCCGCCGCCGGCACGCAGGACGTGGTCTTCGACGTCCGCCGCTATGCCGACGACGTCGAGAATGAGAGCGATAACTTCCGCCCGCGGGTCGTGACGATCGACACCACCGGCGCCGGCAACGACCAGATCCTCGGCACGGCCACGCTGCTCGACCAGACGCCGCTCGCCGGCGGCATCGTGAGGCTCCGCCTCGCTTATCAGCCCCACCGGGACGGGATTCAACCCACGGTGTTTCGCGCAACCAGGACAGCCGGCCCGACAATACCGGCGGACGCCACGGTCACCGTCGACGCCGGCACCCGCCTGGCGGAAATCGACACGCCCGCCCTCTCGGATGCCGCCCCCTACACGTACACGATCCGCGCCGAGAACGCCGCCGGCACGGTGACGAAGGACCTGCTCACGGGCGTCAGTGTGACGGCGGACGCGACCGGCCCTCCGGCGCCGATCAGCGGCAGCTCGAGAGCCGTCTGAAGGCACAAACGCCGCCAAGCCACGCAAAGGGGACAGAGAATGAGGATGAAGAGATGCCTCCACGTCGCAGAGTCCGCGGCCGACTCGCTGTTTGTCAAGGAGCTCGCCGAGCAGATGGACCACGTCTGTTTGATGGTCGAGGAAATCTTCGTCGCCAGTCCGCAGCTCCTTCTATCGCCGGTCATGCGTCGCCTGATGACCGACGCGGCCGCCGTCGTCTTGAAAAACCTGCGGAAGGTCCGATGGCAACTGCACGTCGACAACCTAGGCGATGACCTCACCTGGGAGCGGTGAGCGGCTGTTTCACCCTGTCACCCTGTCACCCCGTCACCCCGTCACCCCGTCTCTTCCCGCCGTGGCCAGTACGCCCTCCAATCCCCACACCAACCGCGGCTCCAGCGTCGTGCCTGCCGGGGCGCCGCCAACGATCGTCGTCTGGCTGGGCCCCGATGGCGGCACTGAACCGACGGAGTCGGACGAGGTCGACTGGCTGATCCCGCTGCGGATCATCCGCCGCGCCGGCAGCGAGCCGGACCTGTGCGAGTTCGAGATCGACCTCGGGAAAACGGGCGACAGAGTCGTCGACCAGCAGATCCCGGTCGGCTTCGCCCGCCGTGTGCAGGTCCGCACGACCGATGAGATCCCGCTGTTCTGGGGTGACTTGACCCTGTTCACGCAGCAGATCGTTCCCGACGACGGCGAGCACGCCTTCGCCACCGGCCGCGTCGAGGATTTCCTGTTTGGGAACGTACTCACCGGCTACCGAGTCTGGGACCCGATCAACAACGCCATCGAGGAGATCGAGGACGACCCGGCGTTTAACCCGCTCATCGATGGCGTGGTGGAGCCAAACCGCCGCCTTCGGGACACCGAGGAGGACGACAACTCCCTGAAATGGGTCGATCCCGAGAGCGTCCGCACCGCCGGGGCCCGGGCCACGCAGGACACCCTCGACGCCGAGGAATGGACGCTGAAGCATTCGATCGAGGCGCTGTGCCACTGGTTGAACAAGAACGAAACGCACATCAAAAACCCCGAGGACCTGGCCGACGCGATCGACGACGACGAAGCGCCGAAACCCAAGGACCTCACGCTCAAGCGCGGGCAGTACCTGCCGGACTATCTCGACGACCTCCTCCACCCTCACGGCTACGACTGGTACCTCGACCTGGCGATGAGCGAGCCGTCCGAAGAGGACCCGCCCCCGGACCCGCTCCCGGCGCCCGTCCTGGAGCCGCGGATCGCCATCTTCCAGCGTGCCAAGGGCGAAGAGCGGGAAGTCTACTTCCAGCGGCCGGGCGAGACGCTCGACCTGGCCGAGTCGAACGCGCCCATCGTGGCGATCGACACCTCGGTCGTCGACCTCGCCAATAAGATCAAGGCCTACGGCGGCGTCCAGGAGCGGGAGATCACTATCGAGCTCAAGCCGGCCTGGGATCCCGGCGTGAACCGGGCCAATGATAAGCTCTCGGCCGACGATCTCCACAAGGAGGACGGTGCGAGCTACAAGGGCAACGAGGACGTCTGGCGGTTGTGGGTCGTCTCGGAAGCCGGCGATTACACGGACCTCCGCAGCGAAATCGGCGCGGCGCCGAATCTCGGCATGACCACGCCCTCGGGCGGTCCCACCGCCCTCGAGGTGTTCGACGGCTACGTGCCGCGGCGCCGAAAGTTCGAGGCGTGTTTGACCCTCGACGACCAGGGCAAGCGCCGGCGTCCGCTGGTGGAATGGTCGGACGATGGCGGCGTGTCGTGGAAAGAGCTGCCGCCGGGCAGCGGCTACGTGCTCTTGTCCGACCAGCTCGGCCTCCGCTTCGACGGCGACACGCCGCCCGACGATGTGATGCAGGCCGATCACCCGCATTCGGTGGGCAATTCGATCGTCCCCAAGATCCGGGTCACCGGCACCGTCGCCGGCGACCAGCGGCTCTTCAAAGAGCTGGACATCACCAGCACGTCGCCGCAGGAGCGCGACGTGGTCTTGTGGCTCGACGTGTCGGACAGATTCTTCGACCGCAAGCGGCAGGATACCGGCCTCCTGAAGAGCGTGCTCATCAGCGACCCGCCCGACCCGGACGAGGCGGACGAACAGACCGACGGCGTGCCTGTGGGCAGCGCCACGCAGAGCGCCATCGAGGAGTACCTGGACAAGATCAAGGCGGACCATGAGGCCGCCGCCGTGCGAGTCGACCTCCATCTGTTCGGCTTGATCTTCTCGTACAAGATTGGCCAATTGCTCACGAAGGTCGACGGCCGCAATCTCAGCTTCAACCGCAACAGCCCGGCGGCCAGCGAGAAGCGCTACGTGCAGATCACGGAAATTCATTGGGACATTCAGGCGCAAAGCACGCGCCTCGTGGTCGAGCCGCTTTAAGAATTGAACAGGAGACAACGGAGATAACGAAGGGCCGGAATTGATTTCTCTCCGTTTCCTTCGTTCGCTCCTGTTTGAAATCCGGCCATGCTTCAAATGCGCGACTACGCCCTTCGCCGCGACGAGCTGCAGGCGCCGGCCCACGTGCCCGCACGGCGGTTCTTCCGCTGGCAGCTCCTGGCCGGCCAGACATTCACCGCCGACGACGCCGCAAACGTCCTCACGAGCGAGGCCCACACGCTGACCAACGGCGAGACGGTCTGGATCTTCTCCGACGACACGCCGCCCGCGCCACTGATCGCCGACCCGGCCGTGCTGTACTACGTCGTGTCCGCGACGGCCGACACGTTCCAGCTCTCGGCGTCGTACGGCGGTTCGCCGATTGACCTGACCGACGCCGGAACCGGCGCCCATGAATGGATCCGCCGCCCGCAGGGCGCCAACGCGGCCGGCAACCTCGTTCAAATGCTCCAGGACGTCGCCTTCCCCGAGACGGTCGGCGCGCAGGAGCTGACCTACAAGGTCCACCGCTACGACGTGCGGGAGTTCAGCGTCGATCCCGCGACCGACCTATTCACGGCGATCGCACACGGCCTCTCGAACGGGCAGACGATCGCCATCGGCACGACAGGCACGGTCCCGGCGCCGCTGTCCCCGGGCCTCGATCTGCCTGCGGGCCAAAGTTACCACGTGGTCAATCGCACCGACGACACGTTTCAGCTCGCGCTCTCGGCCGGCGGGGCCGCGATCGACATCACCACGGCTGGCAGCGGCACGCTGACGTTCGGCCGGACGAAGTTCGCCCAGCTCCTCAGGCTCGAGAGCGACTACGTCCCGCCGGCCGGTGCGGTCCTGCCCTGCGTCCGACACGACGGCGGATGGTTCAGTTTGGTTTAGGATTGAGGGCTCCCAGTCCCTGGGTCCCTGGGAGGGGTTGAGGGTTGAGGGAACAAACCCGCGATTACGCGGTTCGCCGCGACGAGCTGCAGGCGCCGCCGCACGGCGACCGGCCTTGGTTCTGGCGGACGGCCCGCGAGCCCAAGAAGGAGTTCGCTGCCGATCCGGCGACCGACCTGTTCACGAGCGCCGGCCATGGCCTGGCGGACGGCGCGCACGTGATGGTGGATACCGCACGATCGCCATTTACGACCAGCGACGCGCTGCCGGGCGGACTGTTCAACACACTCGTCTACTACGTGCGCGGCGCCACGGCCGACACGTTCCAGCTCGCGAAGGCCCCCGGCTGGCCGGCGATCGACGTCACCAGCGCGGGGAGCGGCGTCCACTGGTGGGCCCGCTACCCCGCACCGGGGCAACCGGTCAGCGTCTACTTCTGCGAACGCCTCCGAGTGACGCACGCCGGCGGAGTGATTTTTCAGGCCGTTCACCGCGGACCGCTCTCGGAGTTCACGGCCGATGCGACCACGAACACGCTCACCAGCGAGGCCCACGGCCTCGCCGCCGGCCAAAGAATCGCGCTCCAGAAAGGACCCGAGCTCGGGGCGGCGCTGCCGGGCGGCCTGGCCGCGGACACCAGCTACTACGTCGTCAATCCCACGGCCGACACGTTTCAGGTTGCGCGGGTCGAGGGCGGCACGCCGATCGATCTCACCGACGCCGGCAGCGGCACTCACACCTGGGGCCGCGCGACCAGTGACTACGTGTTCGACCTCGTTTCGGAGCACTACCTGTCGGAGCTGTCCGCGCTGCTGGCGGTGCGCCACAACGGGCAGTGGTACACAGCGGATGGGTTGAGGGTTGAGGGTTGAGGGTCAGCACATGCCGCGGGATTACGACGTTCGCCGCGACACATCACAGGCCCCGGCCAAGCTCGGCCGGCGGCGCTTCTTCCGCACCGTCGCGGGGCCGGGCGGGACGAGGTACCCGACTCCGGCGGATGCGCCGACGGTCTACTACTGCGAGCAGCTCCGCGACGTGCGGTTCGAGGCGGTCGCCGGCGAAACGCCGCTCGAAGTCGAGACGTTCTCGCCCTCGCGGTTCGAGCACGTCTACCAGCTCGTGCCCGGCCACTACGTGCCACTGGGCGGCGTGCTGCTCGGCGAGCGGCATGGCGGCGAATGGTTCGCGGTCGACGGCCTGAAGTTCCGCACCACGCGGAAGCTCGATTCGTCCGGCAGTCCACCGGGTGTGCTCTGGAGCCGGCACATTGCCGCGGGGAACCCGGCGCAGCCGGTCGTGGATACCGGCGACCTGGGCGCCATCGCGCTGCGAGCCGGCAACGTGTACGTCGCGCTCAGCGAGCGCGTCCGCCGGCGCGATGCCGACGGCGCGAGTGCCTGGTATCAGCCGCACTTCGGCCAGGAGGTGAACTCGAACGCGATCGCGGTCGACAGCGCCGGCCGGGTGTACCTCGCCGGCAACGCCGAAGAGGTCCGCCAGCTCAGCGCCGCGGGGCTGCCCGACTGGTCGCTGTTCTCCGGCGTCAACGCCGCGGCCGTGGCAGTCCGCAGCGACGATGCGGTAGTGACGTTCGGCGAACGCTCATTTCTCGATTCGGATGCCGTGCTGCGGAAGTTCGACGCTGCCGGCGTTGAAGACATCGCGGCCCCCTGGCCGATCGAAGTCTCCGCGTCGTCTCTCTTTCCGGCACCGGGGGTGCTCAGGCTTGATGCCGCAGACAGCATGTTCGTGGGGTACATCGTCAGTGGCGGTGTGAAGTTCGAGAAATGGAGCCCGGGCGGCGGGCGGTTCTGGGACCTAGGGAGGGCTGACCGCGGCATCAACGCGGTGGCGATCGACAGTGCCGGCGACAGCTACTGGTCTTTGAGGCGCGAGGATCACAGCCAGGAGATTCGCAAGCTCGACGCGTCGGGCAGCCAGGCTACCACGGGCTGGCTCAGTGGCGGCACGGCCACGAGCTTCGACGCGGCCGCAGACACGCTCACCTCCGCGGGGCACGGCCTGGCGAACGGTGACACGATCTACTTCCTCAGCCTCTCCGGACCTCCCGCACCGCTGGAACGTCTCACGGTGTACTACGTCGTGGGCGCGACGGCGAACACCTTCCAGCTCTCCGCGACGTCCGGCGGACCGGCGATCGACATCGAGCCCGGCCCTCCCAACGCTCCGGGCGACTGGCACCGGTCGCTCACGGTCCCAGGGGACGGCACCTTCGTAGCGTGCCCGTCGCTCGACGTCGGCCCCGACGACCAGCTCTACGCCGCCGTCGGCAACGAACTCCGCCGCTACGCCTCAGACGGGACGCTCGAGTGGAGCTTCGACCACGGAGGAAAAGTGCTGGCCGTCCGCGTCGATCCGGACGGCTTCCCCTATCTGATCGGGGCGGGGGTGTCGATCTGAAGCGCCGGATTCTCAATCCGGCGCTTCCCACAGCGCCCGGGACTTTTATCGCTTGGTCCTGCCGGAATGCCTGCTTTCCCCGGCGTTTTGTGCCCGGGACTTTTTCTCTCTTTTTCAGAAAAAGATACACATCACTATTGCACCCGCAATAAAGGTGTGTATCATTATGTCTGTCGGGCAAACGCTCGGCAGCGATCTTTGAAAACTCGGAACCCTGTCAGCAGCCAGCGAACCTTGCGGAATGCAAGAGACTTCGCCGGGGCCTGCGGGACCTCCCGCGGGAGACGGCCGAAGCGGCGGGCAGGGCGGAAGCAGAAGGTGGACCGGCCGCGTCCTGTAAACGCGGCCGGCCCGGTGTCCAATCCCCTGTTCCCCTGTCGGAGGACGAAAGAATGGACGAACGTCAGACTACGTTTGTCGGGCGGTGCATGCAACAGGCGGAGGCCTACGCGAGACGCAAGTGGCGCGACCCTGACAAGGTCGCGGACTGCGTCGCCTTCGCTTGGGAGTTCGCCCAAGCGGGGCGCGGCACGCCTCAGACGGTTGCATGGTACGCCGTCAAACGGGTCCGCAGCGGTGACCGCCTTCAGCGGTCGAAACGGTCGATTGACTCTCCGCAACGGCAGCGGGCCGGCAACCGCCGCGCGGCAGTCGATCCGGCCGAATTGGCCCGGACCGGTGACGATCCGGCAGCCATCGTGACGGCAAAGCTGAGCTACGAACAGTGGCGCAGCGAATTGCCCGAACGGCTGCTGAATGTCGCCGACCGGCTGGCCGCGGGAGCGACCACCAGCGAACTGGCCGATGAACTCGGCCTGTCGCCGGCTCGGATCTCGCAACTGCGGCACGTGCTGGAGGACAACTACCGCGAGCGGTTCCCTGACGTGTAGGGCCGCGGTTCGCCGGGGGCCACGGATGGCCCCCTTTTTCTGCTTCCGCCCTGCCCGCCGCCCTAAATTCGGCCGCGGATCGCGGCATACCTCCATGGGGCCTGCGCCGTGCGGGCCCGTCGCACCAGAGACGAAAGGTAATTCGACATGACCCGCGATCCTGGACTGACGGCCGACGGGGTTCCTCGTGAAATCACCCGGATCGAGTTCGAGATTCTCGCCGGCGGCCTGGTGCGCTGGACGCTCTTCAGCAGCGACCCGGCCAATCCGGCCTCGCCGGTCCGGATGCACACGGAGGCCGGCCGCGGCGAAAACCTGCGGCCGTGCCTGGATTGGACCGCGATGTTTTGTGGAGTCGACCCCGATGGCCACGCAGAAATCTACGCAGCCGCAGCTCGTGCGGAAGAACGTCAATTTCCCGACCGACTGGATCGAGCGAATTGACCGCGAACGCGGCCAGGTCAGCTTCGGCGACTTCGTCCGCACGGCCGTACTCGAGAAGCTGGCCAACACGCGCGGCCTCAGCGAAATGCCGCAGTGGGGCCAGGGCCGGCCGCCGAAGGAGCGCTGAGCATTCAGCTCTTGCGGGGCTTCCGCGGCCGGCCGCGGGGCGTGGGGTCGGAAAGCTGGCGGCGTTCTTGCGCCGGCAGCTTGGCGGCGCACGCGGCGCGAATCCACTGCGAGAGCGGCACGCCAGCCGCGTCCGCCGCGCGTTTGAAGGCATCCAGCCAATCGGCCGGGATCGAGATATTGAGCTGCGCCACTTCCGCCGTCCGTGCGCGCGCGGTGTCCCCCATCGCCATCATCGGCACCTCCGTGAGTGCGGGTTTACGGTTTCTTCAGGAACGCCTCCGGTTGTGGCAGCTTGTCGGCGGCAGGCTGCAGCACGTCGAGCGATTGGACGTAGTGCGCAAAGGTCATGGAGCGCAAAGTGTGGCCCAAAATCAGACCACCAGCGCCGGGGCTAACGCGCTCGTACTCAGTCGCCGACCTCCGGCGAATCCCCTGCGGTGCGAACCGCTCCACGCCGGCGGCATCGCAGATCGTGTAGAGCTGCCGGCGGAGGTGGTCGAACTGCTGGCAGTCGAGCGGGAGCACTCGCTCGTCGCCTCCGCGCAGCGCTTCGAGGTGCCGCGCGAGCGTCGCGTTGATCGGCAGCCACTGTTCCTTCCCGGTCTTCTTCGCCGCGAGCTTGATCGCCTGATCGCTCAGCCGCACATGCTCCCAGCGCAGCCGCAAGAGGTCGGACAGCCGCAGTGCCGTGTTGTACGCGATCACGAGCAGGCCCCGGACCCACACCTCCGGCGCAAGGTGCGTCTGCGGATACCACGCCATGTCCGCCAACTCGTAGACACGGGACAGATCGGCGAGCGAAGGCGTCGGCTTCTGCGCGAATGCGATCTTGAGCCGCCGGCCCTTGGCGGGAATCGTCTTCAGGATCCCGCGACCGTGTGGCGCAATCGACGCCGGCCCGCAGTGCCGAAGCACGGTGTAGACCGCGTTGAGCGTCACCTCGATGGTGTAGGCTCGCAAGCCTTCGGCCAGGCACCGCTCGCGGAAGCGGCGGAAGTCCCGCTCGGTGATCCGCGCGACGCGCATTTCGCCGCCGCGCTTCTCCCACTGGCTGATGCGGCTGCGCATGTTGCGCTGCGTGCGCGGCGCGAGGCCGACCGCATATTCAAAGTACAAGTCGAGTGCCTCCTTCAGCGTCAGTCCGGTGGCCTCCTTGCCGAAGGGCCACCAGCGCGGCATCGGTGAGTCTCCGGTTGAGAAAAAAGGGCCCGCGCCGCCGGTGGGTCTCTACGACCGCCACCCTCTTGATTGGGCGTTGCCGACGGCTCGGGTGTGGGTGATTCAGGCGATGGCCGGCGGCAGGTCGCGGACGCTGGCCAGCAGGTGAGCGACGGCTTCATCGTCGCTGGTGGCCTCAAAGCTGAGGCGGCCAAGGTCCGGGTCCGTCGCGGTGACGGCTTCGGAGAACGGCACCAGATGCTTGGTGGGATTCCACGGCTTAAGCTTTGTCGATCCGGCCACCCGCACGAGCGTGATGCCGTGCTCGCTGACCTCGGCGATGCGATCGATCCACCAATCCCGCGGCAGCCGCTCGTAGGCCTCGTCGTCGTAATCGCTCGGAGTGGGGACGACCTTATCGACCCAGTGGGCGATGTAGGTGCTCTTCACGCCCGCCTCGGTGTGGGCGCTCTCGAACTCCTCAGCGCTGGCGTCGAGCTGCGCCGCGAACGGGCGAAACCTGTTCTGCACCCACCGGGCGATCTGGGCGTGACAAGCGCGGATGCCGTCTGCGTCGGGCGTCTGCGCGTCGTACATCATGTGGGCGTCGGCCACGTGCTTGCGCAGCACGTCGAGAGTACCTTCCGCGACGGACAGCGCGTCGCGGAGCGCTTCCAGCGGGACGCGGCCGGTTCCGCACGTGCACTCGACGCGGTTGTGCCACTCGGACACCGCGACGTACAGCCGGTTGAGGCCGTGGCGGTCCGTGCACTTTTCGACCAGGTCGTAGAACTTTACGCTCGTCATTGCAGGACTCTCCTTTGTAGGGTTCTGCCGGCCCCCGGAGGTTGCCGCCTCGCGGGGGCCACTTTGCTTGCGGCTGACGTTCAGCCGCGACACCGGATAATCTATAGATGTTTTTCGTCGGCGTCAACGAAAATCTATAGATGTTTTTCAAGAATCCGGAAATCGCGGCGAACGGCTCAGTCGTCCCTCAGGAGCCAGGTCCCGAGCACCATCGGCGGGACGAAGCCCAGCGCCAAGATCCCGACCAGCGCCGGCAGGCCCAGGTAGTGACCCACGACGACCGGCGCCGCGACGGCCAGCACGAATAGATCGTTGATGGCCGCCAGACCCAACAGCCACGCGCCCGACAAGACGAGCCACACAAGGAATCGCACAACAATCATTTCACCCTTTCCATGCAACCGAGGTCGATCAGTCGTTCCCACCGCCCGGCCGCCCACCAGCAGCTCCGCTCCCATTCCGCAGCACAACGACAGCAGACGCGACGGGCGCGCGATCGCTCCCCACGCAGGAAGCGGTAACACACGACGCAGCGGCGTGGATCGGACTCCGGAAACAGCAGCCGGACTTTCATCGCGTGGCCTCGTTCATCTTCCCCATCCAGTGGTTGACGGCCGCGATGTCATCGATGGCCCACGCCTCAAGTGACTTCTCGACGTACCGCAGCACCGTCTTTTCCCAACCCACGTCAAACGGCATTTCATCGGGGCGGTTGTCGTTCCACGACTCTTTCATGGCGATCGTGTCCCGCAGGTCGCGCCGCATCGTTTGCAGCCGACGAATGATGCGTTTGCGCAGCAGGTATTTATCCATCACACAAACCTCGGGACGATCAGTCCGGTCGGTGTTGGCGCGGACACGGGGACTCGCGCTCCACGCACGCCCGACAGACGACGCAGCCGCACGCCGCGAGGTCGACAGTCTCCTGGTCCGTGTTCCAGTTCCGGAAAAAGTCGCGCGTGTAGGAGCGGCCGCAGTGCTCGCAACGGGCGTCGCCGGCGATAAGCCCGACGACGCTGCGGGTGAGCGCGTTGCGCAACTTGCGGAAGCACCGCCGGCACAGCGACTCCTTGTGCCGTCGATCGACCAGGTGCACCGACAGCCGCGTGCAGTGTTTGCACGGATACGCGAGCTTCCCGCGGATGCGCTTCGCCTTTGTACGCGTCATTGCCCGACGCCCCGACTCCACGCCGCCTTGTTCTCGGCCGTCCAACCTTTGGGCCAGGGCTCCCAATAACATCCACCCGTCGGCAGCAGCGGGCAGACCAGGTTGACGCACTCCACGACTCTCGCGAACGGCCCTTCGGAGCGGTTCTTCTTCCGCAGCCACGAGGCGCACCACGGGCACGTCCGCTCGACGGCATCCGTCCCCACGCGTTCCGGAGCGCCCCACCGCTGGCGGGCGTCCTCCGCCGTGTAATCGGGGCAGATCATCATTCCTCCGGGGCCGGAAGTCCGGGCAGTGAGAGGCGGGCGTCGATGCCGGCGTAGCGCTGGGCGATCTGCGGCCGCATGATCTCGCCGACCGTGCGGCCGCTGCCGGGATCGACGATCTGGGCCATGAACTCGCTCTCAAACTCCGAGATGCCGCACTCGACGGCTTCCAGCTTGGCTTTGATGCACAGGGCCAGCGCGCGCCACCGCTGGCGACAGCCCTGGTCCCAGGCGCGGATGCGGTCTTTGTCGCTGCGACGATGGCCGCGGGCCGGCGTGCGGGCGAATTCGGGATCGTGCTGGCTGGGCATGATGAGCGTGAAGCGGATCAGCCGTTCGTGCACGGTGAACTCGATCTGCTCGACGCGCCGCTGCTCGCGGTCGGCCCAGCCGTACCGGAAGCCGTCGGCCCCGTAGCGGCGGAGAATCCCCTCGATCTCCGCGCGGCTGCGCTCGATGGGCACGCTGGTCTCGGCGGCGTAGCGGCTCATACGACCCACCAGTGGATGCACAGCCACGTGCAGATGACGGTGGCGTTGACCAGGAACAGCATGCAGGCGATCGCCGCGGCCGCGTCGGCGCCGCGGCGTTCGGCGATCCCGACGCCGGCGGCGAACATTCCGAGTGACCAGATCGATGCGACGAAGGGCGGGTAGACCCGCATGGTCAACATCCAGCCGCAGTACACCAGCCACAACACCACGTGCAGAGTCAGGGCGATTCGGCTCACAGGCCGATTCATCCACTCGCGGAACTTCACAGCCGCACCGCCTTGAGCTGCAGCAATTCCCTGGGGCAGCGCACCTTCTTCTCGATTTGACCGTTCGCGCTGAGGATGCCGTCGATCACGTCGGCACGCTTCGGGCGGCCCAATAGCCAGCCCTCGAGGCTCCACTCCTTCGCGAGGCCATGCAGGCTTTCGGTCGTGTAGAGTTCGAGGTAGTCGCGGCTGAGCTTCCAGTCCCGTTGGAGGTCAACCCCCAGCTCGCCGCTGATCCGCTCGATGTCGGCCGGCCGCACGTCGGCACTCGATCGCTCGAAGTCATGCCGCAGCCACACGCTCAGCGCCTCGACCGCCAACGACGGCAGTTGCTTCGGCTCGATCGACGACAGCGCCGCCCACGAGTCGAGCTCATTGAGCCAAGTGCCCGCCTTTCGCGACGGCGTCTTGCCGCCGGCAGCAGTCACGATCGACCGCAGGCTGATGGCGCGCTCCGTGTGACCAGGCCTCAGGGCGAAGAACGCGACCAGCTTCAGCACGATTTCCGGGCCCGCCTGCGCGAGACGCTCCACGCTCCGCTCCTGGAGCCAGCGGAGTTTCCAGCGGTAGAGCTTCTTCTGCCACTGCTCCCGCTTCTGCTTCACCTTCTCGCGCCGTGCGGCCGCGTCGTCCGCCGCCGAGTCGACATTGACCACGCGGCCGCCGCCGGCCTTCGAGCCGCGGCTGGACTGCGCCTTCTTCCGCCGGGCTTCGCCCTTGGCCTGCAGTTCCTCCCACAGCTTGACGTTCATCGCGAACTTCTCGCGATCGAACTCAACGACGTCGAGATCGGCGCGGTCGCGGTCCGTCTTCGAGAGCGCAACCTCAATCCAGTCTCGGCGGCCTTTGCGTTCGGCGTATCCCCAGCCCTCCAGTGGACGGGCAACGCTGCGGAGGGCCTGGCCGATCTCGTGCTTCGCGTCTTCGACGCCGGCCGGCCTCCGATAGGAGGCCAGTGACTTGGCCACGCGATCGAGCACGGCCGGCCGGTCCTTGAATGGGACGAGATACCGAGCGGCCGTGGCCGTCAACTTTTCTTGAGAAATGAGGTCCTGCGTGGCCTGCGGCAGGTCGAGCAGCCGCAGCAGATTGGACAGGCTCGCTTCCTTGATGCCGAGCTTCTTCGCCAGGTCCTTCTGCTTCGGGAAGACACCGTGATCGAGGAGCGTGCGGTACCAGCGGATTTCCTCGATCTTGTTGAGCTGCTCGCGTTCGAGGTTCGCGGCGCCGCAGCGGCGGATGGCCGTGGCGTCGTCGATCTCCTCGATGTCGCACTTCAGCGTCGGCAGGCCCTCCAGCTTGACCGCGCGGAGCCGGCGCTCACCTTCGATCAGCTCGTACCGCCCGTCCGGCTTCGGGCGTACCTGGCAGGCCTGGGCCTGCCCGTCGTCGCGAAGCGATTTGCCCAGACTCTTGAGCTTCGCCTCGTCGAAGTGCCGCCGCGGCTGGTACGGCGAAGGATCGATCAGCTCGACCGGCAGCCACACGGCGCCGGCCGCGACCGTCGCCGCCCCCATCACCTTCCCGCGGGATGTTTTGCGGGATGTTTTCGCCCCCGATTTTGCAGCTTGTCCGTTGGAGGGTTGAGAGCCAGCCGCCGCCGGCGGAATTGCGAACAGCCCGCGGACAGCGGCGATCACGGCGTCGCCTTCGAGGTCCGCCGGCGGCTCCGGATCGCGTTCGTCGGGGTGCACACCGCGTCGATCGCCAATCTCGGGCTCGAACCAGAGGCTCAGCCACCGGCCGCCGCTGATGCACGTGCCGTTCCACCACAGCGCGCCTTCTCCGGAATACGCAACGCCGACTCCCTGGGCGTTCAGCACGATCCGCACGAACTCGCCGATTTCTTCGTCTGACGCACCGCGCTCCGCCAACTCGGCCCACTTGAGCGTCTCGCCGGGCGCCGGCTCCAGCGCGGCGAGCATCGCCAGTTCCAACGGCAACAGTCCGGGCCGCATCCCCGGGCACTTCCCGCCGTCCGTGAGGCAGCTCGGCCGATCTTCCGGCCAGGCGGCCCCGCACACGTCGCACCGCCAGGCCTTGCGGCCATTGACGAGTCCGACGACCGCCGGCCCGGCAGCCGCCGGCTTAGTCTCCGTGCTCTCCGTGCCTTTGCGTTTACGCTTCCGTGTTGTCGTCGCCATCACCAGTCTCCTTGAGAGTGTCGAGTGCCTGCGCCAGTGCGATCTCGGCGCGTCGATCGACGCCGTACAGGCGTTGATCCACGCATTGGTCCCGCGAGAGCCTCGCGAGCTGGTCGAGCAGTTCCATCAGTTCGGGCGTCATAGCTTCACCCGCCGGCCATCGCACAGCACATTGAGGAAGGGCACGTCGCCGTAGCCGATCACCCGCCAGTCCATCGGGTGCTTGAAGTACGTTTGGCCGCAGGCGTCGCAGACCATGTCGCCGCTGCAGCGCTCGCCGTGCGGATCGCCACTGACCGGCGGGTACCGGGTCAGGCCACACACGACGAGCGACGCGAGCAGGATATACTGCTCGATCTCGCCGAATTCCTGCCGCGCGGCCGGCGGCAATGAACTCTTCAGCTCGCGGATGAACTCCTCCCGCTCCCGCGAGTCGTTGAACCTGTCACTCACCATGCGCCCTCCACGCTGACGTTCCAGCCGGCCTCAGCCAGGGCCGCCACGCAATGCCGGCGGATCAAAGGCACAAGCACGCCGGGCGTGGCGATCCTCACCTGCACATCCTCGACGACGACGCGGGTGTACGAGCCGCCGAAGTACCACCACATGAGCGCGTCGCCCAGCCGACGGCGGAGGAGCTTGAGTACTTGGGCCCGGGCATCGCTGCCGCTGCAGATCTCGTCGACCGCTCGCCGCCAGCGGTCGCCCGCCAGTGTCCGCTGCACCACGCTCACTGTCCGCCCTCCAGGTACTCGCGGAACATCGGAGACTCGGCCATCCGGCGCAGAGCCGCGGCCTTCAGGCGCGCGGTGTCGTCTTCGACCTCGGGGAGCCGCAGGGATTCGCCCATCCGCCGGACATTGTCCTCGACGTCGGACGGTCGCGCCGGGAAGTCGATCGACCGGATCGCCTCGCGCGCCCAGTCGTCATCCTCGTTCGTGAGCAATTCCCAGCGGCGGCGCTTCACGAGGCTCGTCAGTGCTGCTTTAGGCCGCTCTGCCCGACGGCAGCACGCGCACGCGGCGAAGAACCGCAGCCGGCCCTGCTCGCTCTCCGCCAGCCAGCCCGCGGCCACCACAATCCGCCACAGCCGCTGACAGTCGCGAGGATTCGAAAGACTCGCGGCGTCGGAGGCTTCTCGCCACCCGGATGGCTGTCGCTCGCGCCCACCTGCGTCTGGTGGGCGCCCCTCCCCACGTACGTGTACGTGTCTTAAAGACTTCTCTTTAAAACACGTACGTACGTGGGTGGGCGCCCTTGGTGGGCGCCCACCATCAAAATCCTCGGTGTTTTCGAGGTGGGCGCCCACTTTTTCGGAGTGGGCGCCCACCTTTTCGGAGTGGGCGCCCACCTTTTCGGAGTGGGCGCCCACCTGCTGGCTGGCCGGAAGACGCGCGGCGTCCGCACCGTCTTCCGGAGCCTCTTTCGGGAGCGATGCCCCAGTGGGGCGCGGGGGCGGCGGAGGTTCGAACAGCTCCGAGACCCGGAGTTCAATTCGCGTGCCAGTCGACGAGCGGCCTCGTGCGGCCAGTCCCAGTGCCTCCAGCCGTGCCAGAGCACGATCGAGGGCCGACGGCGCACAATCGAGCCAGCCGGCCAGGCGACGCTGGGTCGTGTCGATCTCGACGCGCACCAGGCCCCGCGCGTCGCGGCGGCCGTCTGCGTCCTTGCGGACACGTTCGACTCGCTCCACGACGCGACGTCGCTGGAGCTCCTCGACCGCGGCCGCGTCGAGAGTCGACAACAGCAGCACCCTCTCCGCCACCCCCTTGACCTTCCATTCCGCGCAGGCCGCGCGAAAGGACGCCACGTTCCAGTTGATTTCCGGCGTGGAGCTGGGACGTTGTTTGGCCATCCGTGCCTACCTTGAAGTCAGCGAGGCTTGCGGCGCAAATCCTCGAAGGTCGGATCGTCCTCGTGAAACAACGGCCGACCCGCCTGGTAGCGGGCCGCCAGGAAGGGCACGCGTTCGGGGCCGGGCGGCACGTCGAGCGGCGCATCCGGACTCCAGCCGAAATAGCCGATGCCGTTGCAGGCAGAACAGCCGCCCCCGTTGCACCTGACGCATTCCATCCCCTCCAGCTCGAGCGCGAGGTCCTCGATCGCCGGCGAGAGTTCGCCCTTCGCTCTGACCTCTGACCTCTGACCTCTGACCTCTGACCTCATGCGCGCTCCCCTTCCTCCAGCCCCCCTTCCGCCGCTGCGCGCGCATGCTTCGCGTCCCGCACTTCCTGGCGGTCGACGCTGATCGTGAGGGGCGCCGTGACTCCCAAGCGGACCTTGTCGCCGCCGACGTCGACGACGGTCACCAGGACCTGGTCTCCGATACAAATCGATTCGTCGCGCTTGCGCGAGAGCACGAGCATGAACACCTCCGTGTTGGATGGATGAGAACTTGCATCAATGGACTCCAATCGCTTCCGCCAGCCTGGCGAGCTCGTCGCGGCCCACGGGTCGGAGCTGCGCGGTGTGGCGGTAGTGGTCGTTGAGCCAGCCCAGGACGTGATCGAGCCGCTTGTAGTAGAAACTCAAATCTGCGGCTTGGATGTCGTCGACGGCCGGGGCGTTGGGCTGTCGTTTGCACTTGGTCTCGGCGAGCTTCTGCTCCAGCTCGTCGCGTTCGCGCTCGAGCCGCACGACGTAGGGCTCACCGTCGCGCCGCCCGCGTTTGGCGATCGCCTTCTGCAGATCGGCTTCGACGGCCTCGACCGGCAGGCCGCGGCGTTCCGCCTCGGCGATCAGGCACAGCCGCAGCGTGTGCGTGTGCAGCATGTGCCACCGGAAGTCGGGATCGTGCACCACGCGCTCCAGCGCGTAGCGGACCGCGGCCTCCGCGGCCGACAGCCCTGCCAGGTTGACGACGAAGTCCGCCATGCGTCACTCCACGGTTACCGAAGTGTCCATCGCTCGTCCGTGTTGATCGCGTCGTCAGGTGTTCGGCCCGAGAGCGGCGGCTCGGCCGATTCCGCGTCAGGTCTCCAGCCGCAGTCGGTGCAGCCGCCCGTGTGGGGGTCGAGTCGCTCGCCGCACTCGGGGCAGCCGCGGACGGATTCGCCGCTGTCGTCAGCCGGCAGCGGGGGCAGCCGAGGTTCCGCGGTGACGCTCCCCGTCTCACCGAGCCGCGACAGCACGTCGCTGTGGACTTGGAGCGTGCGCTCCAACGGCGTCTGCTGTTCGCCGCGCAGCAGGTCCCGCACAGAGACCGCCACCAGCACGGCGGCCGTCAGGCTCCGCAGCTCGTCGCGGCACTCCCGCAATCGCTCGGCGACTTCCAGTGCGCCGTCCATCAGGTCTTCGCGGTTCATGGGTCGGTCGACGGTTGAGGGTTGTTGTCCGCGAGCGCCAGCGCGCGCTCGCACGCGTTGGCCACGTCTTCCATCACCGAGTCCGCCAGGCCCTCGCGGACAGCCAGCAGCGAACGCAGAGCGCCCCAGGCCGCCTTGCAGGCGACCGTGAGAGCTTCGATCTGCTCCGCCCTTTTGCCTTGGTCGGTGAAGCGATAGTCCTCGTACTTCTTCCGGAGCTCGAAGCCCTCGCCGCACACGAGCCGCGCGCACATTTCACCGACGTCGGCGGCCTGTTCCTTGTCTTCGGGCGCGACGCCGTAGGTGGTGGTGTGGGTCAGCGCCGCGGCCGGGTCGTAAGAGAGGATGACGACCATCGATTTCGAGTACCTCGCCGCGATATGTCGCGCCTCTTCCACCGGCACCGGCTTGTAGGTTTCACTGGCCACGCTGCTTCTCCTGGGCGTCTTCGTCTGGGACCCAGTCATCCGGAGCGAATTCGGCGAGCAGGCTGCGCAGCTTCCGCAGCGCGGTCTGCTCGGCCATGAACACGCCGCCCTTCGTGATCGGCTCGCCGCGCTCCGTGAGGATACGGGCAACTTCTTCCTGCGTGCGAATCGCGGTGATTGCTGGCATGGCTCTGCGTCTCTGCGTTTCAATT
Organism: Planctomycetota bacterium; assembly: GCA_019347905.1. Classification (GTDB taxonomy): domain Bacteria; phylum Planctomycetota; class Planctomycetia; order Planctomycetales; family Planctomycetaceae; genus JAHWKJ01. The sequence continues at coordinate 5,228 of JAHWKJ010000004.1, read as the reverse complement.
CAGCCGGGCCGCGGCCGCGATGCGTACGATCTGCTCCAGCGCGCCCAGGTGGATCGTGATCGTCTCGGCCGCCGACTTCGCCTCGGCGTGGGCGGCGATGAGCTGCCGGCGGTACCGCGGCGGCAGGCCCTCGGAATGGATCAGACAGGCCCGGCAGCCGGTCGGCGAATCGCAAAAGCAGGTCGGCACGCAGCACGCGTAACACTCCGCCAGCGACTTCACCGGCAACACGACGGCGAGTGTCTTCACGTGAGGTTGAGGGCCTGCGTGCGCCGGTGTGGCTTGTGGCGGCTCCGGAACGTCGAGCGTCGACGTAACACTGGGCGCGGGTCGAGGGCCACGCGCCGCGCGACTCGCGGCGGTGACGCCCAGCACGATCACGCTGGCGAACCAGAGGATTCCAAACACGTTTCGGCCTCCGTGCTGTCCGGGATTGAGGGTCTGGGGTCGAGCGGCGGCAGGCAGGCGTGGGCCTTCGCCTGGGCCGGCGTGCACGGCTCGAAGCGTGGATGGCACTTGCCATCGGGAGTGACGACTTCGAGCTTGTGCGTTTGCAGCAGGCCGCCGAGCGTCCAGTTGCAGCCGCGGCCGTCGATCGTGTCCTTGGGTGTTCCGGCGCCGGTCCAGCGGCCGACGCACGAGAAGCCGAGGTGCTTTTCGACGGCGTCGAAGTCGGCGCCGGCCCCGGCGGCGATCAGATCGACGGCCGACTGAATCGTGCCGCACATCGGGCAGCGAAAGGCGAAGTGCTCTTGAGGGACGCCCTGCGCCTTCAGTTCCGAGAGAAATTCGTCGAGGGTGATCGTTCGCACGTTCATCTCCAGTCGGCCAGGCAGCCGCGGTATTGGCGCGGCGCCGGGTGGAACGTCATCAGGAAGTCGCAGCGACACATCGAGGGCCGCCCGCCACAGAGGTTTGAGGCCGCCAAAACCAGCCAGGCCAGCGGCAGAAACGTATGCGTCGAGTCCATCAGGTCACCTCACGGCGCATTGACCAGCTCCGCTGCAAGCTCAGGGAACAGGCGGTCGACGTACTCCGCGGCCGCGGCGAGCAACTCGGGGGCGTAGGTCTTGTCCCTCGGGTCGCGGCGGTGGGCCATGCCGAGGAGCGTCTGCTGATCCCAATCTTCGACGTGACATTCGAGCCCCGCAGCCAAGAACCCAGCGACGGTCTGCAGCAGCTCTGATCGGGTCGCGGAGACGGGGATGTCGGCGAAGACGCGCAACTCACCTTGATGATCGCGGTAGGTCGAGAACGAGAACATCACTTCACCTCACAGCTCCGGGCCGGGGGCGTGCCTCGCCCCCGGCGGCCAAGAAGAAGAAACACAGCGACGCCGGCGGACCGCCCGCCGGATGAACTGCCTTGAGGGATCGGCCTGCCAGCAAAAACAAAGGGCACCAGGCAGACCGCGCATCGATGTGTGTGTCGGATTCGTGCACGCTCCTTTCGCTGGGGGAACGAAGCGGGATCCGTCGCTGCGTGTCGGGCTTGAGAGTCGAGAGCGGAGAGTCGAGGGCCAGCGGGCCGACGGGATGTGTCTCCGGCCGACCTGAGAGCGTGCAACGGGCTTACTGGCGCCATAAGGTCTGCACGCGACCGACACGCCAGCGGGCCCGCGTCCTCTTGCTGGCCCTCGACTCTCGACTCTCGATCGTTGACCAAGAAGCCGGCCGACGCGCGGAAGCGGAAGGGGGTCGCACACGCGGCGCGCGCATCGAACGCCGCGATCGACTGTCCTTCGCTTAACGCAACAGCGCGCTTCAATGGGGCCGCGCGCCGGCCGGTGATTCAGAAGAGCCGCTTCTGCCGCACGTCGAGAGTCGGGCCTTCGGCGAAGGCGGCCGGCTGCTCGTACGTGGTGAGCGCCTCGATGAGCGCGTTCTCGGCATTGTCGTAATGCCGGGCGAGCACGCCGGATTCGCCGCTCCCGCGGACGGCGACCTGTGCGCTGGCGCTGCGATCGTCGCCGTGTCCGGTGATCCACTGCGCAATGCCGGGCCGGTGCAGGTTCAACCAGGTGGCCGCGGTCTTCCGAAAATGCTTCGGCGTAAACTCCGGCGCGTCCCCCGTGGACGGGTCCGGCTTCGGCCGCACACCCGCAGCACGGCAGAGCTTCCGCCACTGGCCGTAGAAGGCGTCGTGTGAGTGCGGAAAGGGGAACAGCGGCGCATCGCCCGACGCGTCCGGCTCGACGAGCGCACGAAGGTGGCGGTGAATGGTCTCGTTCATCGGCAGGTACAGCGGCTCCGGCTTCGTGCGGCGCTGCTTCTGCGGCGTGTAGAACAGCCAGCCCCACTCGTTGGAAGCGCGGCCCTCCGGCGACGGGTTGTCCCGCTGCCACCACACGTTGCGGATGCGGAGCGCGTCGAAATCGGGCTTGAGCTGAACCAGCTCCTGCGTCCGCGGACCGTAGTTCCACCACAACACCAGGAGGCACTGCCAGTAGACCCGCGGCGGGTGGTACAGGTCCGCCGGCCACCTGGCCGTGCGGGTCTCGAGGTACAGGGCCGAGACCTCGTCGCGGAGCAGGTACAGCTTGCGGGCTGGCTTCGAGCCGCCGCCGCCCCGGAGCTTCGGAAGCGTGCCTATGAGCTGGTGATCCTGGGCACACAGCAGAATGGCGTGCACCGTGCCCAGATGCTTCTTGATCGTGCGGTCCGACCACCGCCGGCCGCGGGTCTTCTGCTCTGCCAGCCACCCGCGGAAGGTCGTCAGGTCGTCCCGCGTGATGGCCGACACCGCAGGTCCTTCCGTCCCCGGCGGTCCTTCCGTCCGCGGCTCCGGGGCAAGGGCAGGATAAGTAATCCTTTCCCTGGTGGCCCAGAAGTCGGCCCACCTCCGCAGGTGGCAGTAGTACTCCGCGATCGTCGTCTGCCGGCGGTCCTTGATCTCCGGCAGCTTGAGCCGCTCGAAGACTTCCAGGAGCGTCCACGAGGCCCGCGGATCGGGCGGGGGTCTCCAGGCCGCCTGCGGGGCCGCCGGCCACGGCGTCGAGCCCTGGGGCGGGGAGAGCTGCGGTGGAAGCGGCGCAGTCTCCCCGCCCCGGTCCGCCGTACCGGGCTGTGATTGTGATTCTGCGTGCGGGTCGAAGAGGGAGAGAGTAGGCCGGCCCGGCTGGGTCGGCTGCAGGGGCGAGGTCGACATAGCTGGCTCCACGAGTCGGTGCGGACAGCCAGCCGGCAGCCGTGTCCCTGGTGAGCGGAGCCGTCACTGGCCCCTGCTGGCAGGCAATCCCTGCGCCGGACTCACACAGATCTTCAGCCGCCGGAACCTCCGTGACGCCCTCCGTGCAGGCGTCCGCGTGCGGATGCTCCGTAGGAACGCTGAGCGCCAATCCGATGGCCAATGGCATCTTCGCCACTCCTACCGCACGTTCACCGACGTGAAACCACGATCACGCCCCCCTTGCGGGGAATGCCTCCGCCGGTCGTGAGGATCAGCGAAGGCGCAATCGAGTGTGCGTGCGGCCGTGGGCGCATCTTCAAGAGCGGGAGAGACGGGACGCCGCCGCGCACCCCAGCCACGGCGGCGGCCCGTGAATCAACAGCGCAGCGGCAAACCGGGTGGAAGCTGCACCGCTGAAACTCCCTAAAGAAGATCGCTCACTGACGGTCCGGCTCATGGCCTAAGGCGAAGGGCCAGACCTCACAACCGCAAACGCAAGTTCTCGAACAAACTGGCGGCGATCAGGAGGTCTCGGACGCCGGTGAGCGCTGAGGGCGCTTCGTGCTGAGCGAGAGAGTTACCGATCGCCTTACTTCTGAGCGGGGGCGATCTTCGCGCGCGGCTTCCGAAAAGTCAAACGTAAAAAAGGCCGCGCGGGAAACTTTTTGGAAAGTTCCCGCGCGGCCATGTAAGACCGAGAGAGCGCTCAGCGTGAAGGCGAGGGCCTCAAGAGAGGGCCGCTAACAACGCTTCGGGGCCTCACGGTGTCCCGAACTCTCCCGGTGTATCGTAGGCCGGCGTTCGCCGGCTGTGTGTCATTGCTCCTGGAGTTCGGCTTCGTATCTCTCGACCGCGCGCTGCGTCTCGGCCGAGACCGGAAACCCGCGGAGTCGCTTGCGTGCGATTTCGAAGTCGTCGAGCCAGTTCAACTTCGTCATGTGAAAGTCTGCGATCTCCGGGCCCACCGGGTCGTTGCTAAAGACGATCAGTAATGCCCGGCCGCGTCCGTACTCTTGGTCTGGATGCCACATCCGGACGCCGACACGCTTGTAACGACAATTGGGGCAGACTCTTTCCACTTCGGCCTTCAGGTCCGCGTACACCTGACCGGCCGCGGCGGAGATCGCCGCGCGGCTGGGCTCGCCCGTAAAGATGACGTTGGCGGTCCGGTGGCAGACGCCGATCGTCGCATCGTCTTCGGGATCGTAGCGCAGGTCCTTCTTCTGCAGGTCGACAACGCGGTACGGTTTCGCAACGGGGATCTTCTCGAGGACGATGTCGCCCAAATCGCCCAGCACGTCGAAGACAGGCCGCCATCGTTCCGATGGCGAGCTGTAGATGCTGCTGACGTACTCCGCGCCGCTGGAGGCGACTTTCAGGATCTCCTCGTGGCTGAAACCGGAGAGGTCATCCTTGAGGTACTCACGCGTGAGCAGGAGCTGTAATGCCGGATCGGCCGACAGCCAGTCCTCTCCATCAGCCGCGCTCATCAGTGCGGCGGCCTGCGCAGCAGCGTCACCGTCACGGCTGACGAATTGCTGGACCTGTCGCCCCTGGCCGTCGGTGAACTGCAGCGTGTCGTACGTGCCGTTCGCCCGGACCAAGACTTCGAGGCCGTGTTTGCGGCCGTCAACATACTGACTGAAGCGGCGCAAGTAGGGGCTGTTGGGCCCAAAGTCGTGTCGTTCGATCCCGTGTCGTAGTCCCCTTTCGAACTGAATCCACATCACCGAGCCGTTGGCCTCGCTGATCCACAGACCGCTTGCCGGTCCGTCGTCGGCGTCGATGAACTCCCAGCCCTCGTGATGGCCGGTGACGAAGCGCACGCCATTTTGCTCGTCGACGACCTCGTACGGCTTCGGATCAAGCGGCTCCGGTTCGATGTCCTCGGCCGCAACGCGTTGCGGCCCGGGCGCATCGCCACCGCAGCCGGCGAGCGCGAGGAGCGCGAAGAGGGTGAGCAGCTTTGTCACGACAGCTTTACAAACGGGCCTTTTTTGCGAACAAGCGAGGCCGACGGGACTTGAACCCGCAACCTCCGGATCGACAGTCCGGTATTC
>JAHWKJ010000728.1 GCA_019347905.1 Planctomycetota bacterium | reverse complement strand
GCGTTCGGAGACCAGTTCGAGATTGCGCCGGGCGGCGACCTGCCGCCGCTGCGGCTCTTCCTGCACGGCCACGACAAGGCATTCACGGTGCAGCCCGAGACGTTCGATCGCGCGAGCTATGCGCTCGAGGCGCGGCGCGGCTACGAGCGCTCGGGTAATCTGTGGACGCCGGGCTACTTCCGCCTGACGCTCACCCCGGAATCGGACGGCACCCTGATCGCGTCGACGGAATCCTGGGAAGAGATCTCGGCGCTCACCCCGGCCGACCTGCCGAAGGCGGAGCACCGCCGCCGGACTCATCTGCTCGAGACCGCGAAGCGCGTCCCGTCGACCGGAATGCCGGCCGAGCTCGTCCTCGCCGCCGACCAGTTCATCGTCCAGCCGCTCGGGCGGGTCGAGGAGACGGCGCGCGCGCGGGCGGCGGGCGACGAGGTGCGCACGGTGATCGCCGGCTACCACTGGTTCACCGACTGGGGCCGCGACACGATGATCAGCCTCGAGGGTCTGACGCTGGCCACCGGCCGCACGCACGAAGCGGGCTACATTCTCCGGACGTTTGGACATTACGTCCGCGACGGGTTGATCCCCAATCTGTTTCCGGAAGGCAAATCGGCCGGGCTGTACCACACGGCCGACGCCACGCTGTGGTATTTTCAGGCCCTCGACCGCTATTACCGCACGACCGGTGATCGCGCGACGCTGGAACTTCTGTTGCCGAAGATGATCGACATCGCGCAGCACCATTTGCGCGGCACCCTGTTCGGCATCGGCGTCGACCGCGCCGATGGCCTTTTGCGACAGGGCGCAGAGGGCTACCAGTTGACGTGGATGGACGCCAAGGTGGGCGACTGGGTGGTCACGCCGCGCCGCGGAAAGGCCGTCGAAATCAACGCCCTGTGGTACAACGCGCTTCGCTTGCTCGATGAGTGGCTGCGGGAGACGCGCGGCGACGGCGGCGGCGAGTTTGCCGAGCATGCCGAGCGGACGCGGGAGTCGTTCAATCGCCGCTTCTGGTACGAAGCCGGCGGCTACCTGTACGACGTGGTCGACGGCGAAGAGGGCGACGATGCCGCCTGCCGGCCCAACCAGATTCTGGCCGTCTCGCTCAAACACCCAATCCTCGACCGCCGCTGGTGGAAGCCGGTGGTCCAGACGGTTGAGGAGCGGCTGCTCACGCCGATGGGCCTGCGCTCCCTCGCGCCCGGTCATCCCGATTACAAGCCGATCTACTCCGGGGACCTGCGCTCGCGGGACGCGGCCTATCACCAGGGCACGGTCTGGACGTGGGTGATCGGCCCGTTCATCGACGCGTGGTTGCGGGTGCATCCTGACGACCCGGCCACAGCGCGGCAGTTTCTGGTGGGCCTGGAAGACCATCTCAACGAAGCCTGCATCGGCACGATCAGCGAGATCTTCGATGCGGAAGCGCCCTACCGCCCGCGCGGCTGCGTCGCTCAGGCCTGGAGCGTCGCGGAAGTCCTCCGCGCCTGGATCCGCACCGCGTAGCACGGCCTTCCAGGCCGTGCCGCACCAGAGGCAGGGCCCCTTCGCCCGGCGAAGGAGATTTGTTTCGGGCCACCGCCCACAGATGGGGAGACCCCGCAGGCGCCGCGCCGTAAGTTTCCCGCAAACTGTCGCGGAGCGCCCCGGATGTTTCCGCGCATTTGTCTCGCGAAGAATGACCTTGCGCGTTTGCGGTGCGGCACTCCGCGCCAATCGCTGCAACTTTTCGGGTTCGATGGTCTTGAAAGTCCGGGAGAGACAAAGCCATGCGTCGCAGATATAAGCCGGGCGAACCGGTCGTTTATCGCAAAATCAAGCGCAGCACGCGGCCGGGTCCGCGGGCGCGGGACGTACATCCAGCGAGCAAGGGTGAGGAGTACTGCTACCGCGTCGACAAGTTCTGGACGATCGTCGGCGAGCCGAACGGTCAGCTCCTTGTCGCGACCCGTCGCGGAAAGCGGCACCTGATCGACCCGCGCGACGGCTGCCTGAGGCCCGCCCATTGGTGGGAGAGGCTGCTGTATCGCGACCGCTTTCCGCAGTGGGATCAGGCGCAAGACTCGACGGCCTGTTGCAGCCTGCCGACTCCCTGCTGACGGCCTGCGATGTTCGCCGTCTTTCTGCCATCTCTTCACGCAGATCGGTCCGCGGCGCCGTGACGAATTCCAACACCATCACGAGCGTTGTGGCGGTCGCCGTGCTGGCTGCCGTGCACCTGTTCGCGGGCCGGCTGCGGTTCCTCGACGTGATCCCTCGCAGCCGCTGGCTCTCGATCGCCGGCGGTGTTTCCGTGGCCTATGCCGCGCTGCATCTGTTGCCGGAGCTTGGCCGGAAGAAGGGCGTCTTTGCCGAGGCCGGAGGGGCAGCGTGGATGGAGCACAGCGTCTACCTGCTCGCTCTGGCGGGTCTGGTCGTGTTTTACGGGCTGGAAAAACTGGCCCGGGAGCGAG
>JAHWKJ010000197.1 GCA_019347905.1 Planctomycetota bacterium | reverse complement strand
GAAAGGCCCACCGCCACATGCCCGCCCCTTCGATGGTGACGACGCGGCCGACGCCGTACGGCTGGTAGGTGACGGCCGGCGGCCCCGCATCCGCATCGGCCGTCGCCAGCACGACGGCCAACGGCTTGGGCCGCTGCGGCGTGCCGGCCCGCGCCAGCGACGGGAGCCGCGCCAGCGCATCGGCTCCACCAGAGACATGCGGCCCCAGCCAGTTCAGATCCTCGCCGCGCGGAGTCAGGCTGATGCGGTACCGCGACTCGCGCGCCGGCGACCAGCGCACCGGCAACAGCCGTGCCAGCTCCTGGTTCACCTGGGCCACGGGCGAACCGCGGTAGCACACGAGCGAGCCGCCGTCGCGCGCGATCCACGTCCGCAGCCGCTCCAGCAGCGCCGTATCGAGAAACGCCTCAGCATCGCGGCCCAGCACGATCACCTGATAAGCCTGGAGCGCTTCCGGCCCGCTGAGCGCCTCGCCGGGATCGGACAGCATCTCGATCGATTCGCTCTGCGCGACGGGCGTGCCGGCGGCAGCCGCGGTTCCAGTCGCTTCCCCGTTCTGTGTCAGCCGCGTCCGCCGGTGGAAGAATCGGCTCGCCGACAGTCGGACGATACTGTCCAGTTCCAGCGAGGGATCGAAGCTCAGCGTGCGGATCAGAAACTTGGCGTCCCAGTAGGGCTTGCCTTCGAGCAGCAGCACGCGCATAGGCTCGCCGGTGACGCGCAGCACGATGGTCGCCGAATTGTTCGCCGCCGTGGCCTCCCAGGGCCGCGGCTCGACGCGCACTTCGCACAGCGACAAACCGACGGTCTCGCTCTGAACGGCCAGCTCAGTCCGCGCGTCGCCGTCGGCCACCAGCGGCACGGTTTGCCGGGCGACCTCGGTTCCATCCTGCAGCAGCACGACTTCGGTGCGGTCCGCCTTTGCGCCGCGCTGCCGCAGGACGATCGTAATCGGCACGCGCTGTCCCAGGAACGACAACTCCTGGGGGCGGACGACGTCAACCTCCAAGTCGTTGCGGATTGTCTGGCCGCCCAGGGTCGTGGTGTAAATGGGCGCCGCCATCGCGCGGGCTCGCTCGACGACCTCGAACACGGCGTCGATTCCGCTCGGCGCGTTGTGGATCCCATCGCTGAGTACGAGGAGTGCCTGCCCCTGAGGGCGATCGGCCTCCAGGCTTCCGGCGATGGCTCCCGCCAGATCCGTCAGTTCACCGTCGGGGCGCTGACTATCGAGCCGCGGCACATCCGCCGGTCCGAGCATCTCGGCGAACGTCCGCACCCGCACGTCAAACCGCGAGCCGAGATCGCGGGTCACGCGGCGGGCGATGTCGGCTGCGGCGCGATGCCGGCTGGCGCCATCCACATCACCGGTGGCCATGCTCGCGGAGCGGTCGACGAGCACGCTCAAGAGCGGTTTGCCCGCGGGCGGCGGAATCGGCAGCAGCCATGTGGGGTTCAGCAGAATCGCGAGGACTGCGCACGCGGCGGCGGACATCAGCCCGAGAATCATGCTCCACCGCCGCCGCGAGACCCCCGGCGGCCGCCGCCAGCCGTACCACGCGAGGAGCGCCGCGGTGAGGGCCGCCAGTGTGAGCCACAGGGCGGGCGAGATCAGAGGTTCGAACGTCAAGGTGCTCATGGGCGCTCTGCCCGGGCCGCCGGTCACATGCGGAACATTCGCAACGTCGCCACTTCTGCCAGCAGGCACGACGCGCAGGCGACGGCCAGCCACGTCCACAGCCGGTCGCGCGCATCGCGATTCAAGCTGGACTGCGAACGGAACCGCAGGTCGCGACCTGCGGACAGCCGCTCTCGAAACACATTCGCCGGCAGGGGCGCAAGATCGCTCTCCGTCGCTGGAATCGCGGACGCCACTGCAAACTCGGTGCGGCCGTCGCGCTCGACCCGGTAGACGCCCGGCGCACCGGCGGCCGCCGCGTGCCACAAGACACCCGCCGGCTCGGCCACAAGATCCGAACCTGCATCGCTGGTGCCCGCGGGACCGGTGATCGCAAGGCCATCAGCCGCGCCTGACGACGCCGGCAGAGCAATCGTCAGCGGCTCACCGCTGGAGACTTCGACGGTTTCAGACTCGCCGCTCGACAGCCGCTCCACAAGCTCGCCCAGCAGCGGGACGAAGATCGGCGATTGTGGGAGATTGGAAGCCGCCAGGTCGGCATTCATCACGACAAGGGAGCCGCGTCCCGCAGAAGCCGCCACGAGAAACGCGGTCCGGTCATTGAACGACGCGAGCACGTCTTCCGCGAGCGCGCCGGCGACGGGCCGCGTGACCAGTCCCCCCGCGAAACGCAGCGGTGCGACCGCCGCCGTCAATTCGTCGCCGAACACGCGGAACGGCGGCAATTCACCCCGCACGTCGACGAGGAACAAGTCCCTGCGGTTGCTGCCTGCCGGCGAGAACTCGACCGGCCATGCCTGTCCGTCGCCCGCCGCTTGCTGGAGGCGTTCAAGGTTCACGGCGTCGGCCGCCTCGGCGGCGACATACAGCATCCCGCGGCCGCGCCGCAGCAGAGTATTAAGCTGCTGGACGGTCGCGTCCGGTAACTGCCCCGGATGATCGACCACCACGAGGTCGACCAGCCCGAGCAGCTCGCGGTCGGGATCCTCCGGCTCCAGCCGCACGATTTGTGAATCTTCGCCGCGCGGCTGCTCTTCGGGGACCAGCGCCCGCTCGAGATAGTAGCTCGAGGAGGGCCGTCGCTCCGGTGACTGCCGCGTCATCAGGCCATAAACGGGTGCGCGGCGCACGTGAACGACCAGCGGGCGCACGTCATCGGCCGGCAAAGCGTCGTCCTGCCCGCGGAGTCGGACTTCACCTGCGTGCCAACCGGCTTCCTGCAGCACCAGGCTGCCGGTAAGTGTGGTTGTCGCGCGGGCCGGGCAGTTTCCCGTCAATTGCAGGACGGCCTCGTTGAGCCGCGCCTCCACGCGAACCTGCCGCGGCGTAGCCGAGAAGTTGCCGATATCGACGTGCAGTCGGGCGTCACGTCCCGCCTCGACCGGGCCGCGCGTGCCGGCGCGAACGATGGCGAGGTTGGGCGGGGCCTCGTGAGGTGCGACCGATTCGAGTCGGATCGTGATGTCGGCCGGCAGCAGGCTGAAGTCCGCCGCGGCCCAGTCGGATCGCTGAAAATCGCTGACGATCACCAGTTCCCGCCGCACTCCCGGCCGGTCGCCGCGATCCAGCATTTCTGCCGCCGCCGTCAGCGCGGCCGGCACGTTCGACCGCTCGGGCCGCGGATGCGCTCCGGCCAGTTCCTCTCGCAGGGCGGCGAAGTTCGTCGAAGGCTCTGCGAACAATGCCACAGGCTGTGCGGCGGCCAGAATGAGGTTCGCCTTCAGCCCCGGCTGATAAGCCAGCTCGTCGGCCGCGAGCGGCCGCGCCCGCTCGAAGACTTCCACCCCGCGCTCCCGCGCCGCCATGCTTTGACTGACATCCAGAATGACGACCCTCACCCGCTCGACGTTTTCCTCGGGCGCAGCCGCTGATCGCTGGGTTCCGACGAGCGGGCGGGCGACGGCGCCGGCCAGCAGCAACACGGCCAGCGTCCGCAGCGCCAGCACCAGCATATCCCGCAGGCGGTGGCGCGCTCTCCGCTGACGGATCGCCTCACGCACAAAGCGCAGCGTCGAGAGCGGCATCCGCACCGGCCGCGGCCGCGTCAGCAAGTGGATCGCGAGTGGGAGGCCCGCTGCCACCATTCCGGCCACAACTGCCCAGGGATTGAGGAACATCCAACCTCCGTGGCGCGGTCAGCCCGAACGCTCGACGAGAAACCCACCCAACGTTTCGAGATAAGGCACTGCCGTGGAAATCCTGCGATAGTCGCAGCCGTTCGACAGCGCCAGCGTGCGGACCATGGCGGCGTGCGCGGCGAACCGCTCCTGGTACAGCCCGCGAATGTCGGCTGGAGAGCAATCGAGCCGGCCCTCGTCTTCCAGTCCCTCGAAGCGAAACGCCGCGCCTTCGGGCAGCCGTTCTTCGTCCGGATGGATCAGATGCAAAATGACGACTTCGGACTGGCGGTGCCGGAACAGCCGCACGGCCGCAAACGCGTCTTCCAGATCGTCGACCAGAAAGTCGCTGAGCAGCAGCAGCACGCCGCGCCGGCTGAAACTGTCGAACAGCCGTCTCAGGCCGGCAGCCATCCGTGTGGCAGGCCGCGTCTGGATGTGTTCGATTCGCTCTTGCACCTGTGCCACGTGGCTGCGCGTGCCGCCCGGTGGGATCACGTCCGCGAGGTCGTCGTACAACAGAGCCAGCCCCACCTGATCCTGTCCGCGATTGATGACGTGGGAGAGGGCCGTCGCCAGGTAGCGCGCGTAATCCAGCTTCGATCCGGACAGGTCGCTGCCGCTGCGGGCCCCGAACCGCATGGAGCCGCTGGCATCGAGTGCCAGGAGGCACACGAGATTTGTTTCGTCCTGGAACAGCCGCACATAGGTCTTGCCCGTGCGGGCGAAGACTTTCCAGTCGAGCCGCCGCAGGTCTTCGCCGCTGGAATACTCGCGGTAGTCCACGAATTCGCCGGCGCCGCCCTGGTGTCTCGATGCGTGCCGCCCGCTGTAGCTGCCCTCGATGCGGTGCCTGGTCGTGAACCGCATGTGCTCCACCGCGGCCAGCGCGTGGAGATCGAGAAAGCGGCTGTGAGCTACGGCAGTCATGGGTGCACGTTGCCGTCGAGGAGTTTCCGGACCACGTCGACGGAGGTCAGACCATCGCCGACGGCGCGGTGGTTGACAATCAATCGATGCCGCAGCACGGGGAGCGCCACGCTGGCGACGTCGGCTTCGGTGGGCACCGTTCGCCCCTCCAGCAGTGCCCGCGCCTTGGCCGCCAGCACCAGGTTCTGCGTGCCTCGCGGACCCGCACCCCAGGCCACGTACTCGTGCACGAACTGCGGCGCCCGCTCGTCTCCCGGCCGGCTGGAGCCGCACAGGCGAACGCTATAGGCCGTCACGCTCTGCGGGACGGGAACGGCCAGTACCAGGTCGCGCAGACGCAGGAACGTCTCGCGATCGAATGTGGGTTCCGGCAGCCGCTGCGGACCGCCCGTGGTTCGCGCTGCGATCTCCTCTTCCTGCGCAGGCGTGGGGTAGGCGATGCGAATCTCCATCATGAAGCGATCGAGCTGCGCTTCGGGAAGGGGATACGTGCCTTCCTGTTCGATGGGGTTCTGCGTGGCGACGACGACGAAAGGCTCTTCCAGCACGTAGGTCTGTCCGCCGACGGTCACATGCTTTTCGGCCATGGCTTCGAGCAGGGCCGACTGCGTCTTGGGTGCCGCCCGGTTGATTTCGTCGGCCAGCACCAGGTTGGCGAACAGCGGACCGGGGCGGAAGGTCATGGTGGGCGCCCCGGCCTGGCCGTCGCGGCCCAACAGCTCGTACCCCGTGATATCCGAAGGCATCAGGTCGGGCGTGAACTGAATGCGGGCAAACTTCCAATGGAAGGCCGCCGCCAGCGCCTTGACCATTAAAGTCTTTGCCAAACCCGGCACGCCCACCAGCAGCGCGTGTGAACCGGTGAGCACGCAGGTCAGCAACTGGTCGATCGCCTGATCCTGCCCCACGACGACCTGGTGCAGGCTCTCGCGAATGGCCCGCACGCGCTCCGCGAACTGTTCGACCTCCCGGCGCGCGATCTCCGGGGCCGCCACAACTTGAGACATGACCTGACTCCGAACCGAGCTTCGCGGCGAACGCATCTCTGCGCACTGCCGAGGGCAACTTTGGAGACGATCAGCGTCGGGCAGTGAACCGCGCGTCGAGCTCCATCCTGCCGAATCTCCCACGCGGCGGCAACTACGCGTCGCGAGAAAGCAGGATCGACCGGCTGTTCCTGCCTCAGCCCGCGTGGCTGCTGAGCTTGAAGATCGGCAGGAGCATCGCCAGCGCGATCGTGCCGATGATGGTGCCCATCACGGCGACCATGATCGGCTCGATGAGCGACGTGGCCGACTTGACGGCGATCTGGGCCGCTGAATGCAGTGCATGGCCCACGTCCGCCGTTATCATCGGCACTACGGCGGCAGCGGGCGTGCCTGGCAGGGTCGGTTCAATGGCCTTTCCCATTCAGCAGGACGAACACCTCTCGTCGGTGCTGCGGTACGTGGAGCGAAACGCGCTGTGGGCCGGGCTCATCGAGCGGGCGCAGGATTGGCGCTGGGGCAGTCTCATCGACTGGCTGCTGGGCGCGACGGCCAGCTTCCTGCATCCCGGCCCGGTGCCTCACGGCCGCGACTGGCTGGAGTGGGTCAATCGTCCCGAGTCGGAAGCCGAGTTGGCGGCGATCCGCGGGCAGCGTCGACCGCTGCGCCCCTTGTGGCAGCGCCCGCTGGACGAAGCAAACCGCCCGGCATCAAGGTCTGGAATCCACCTCAAACCCCCGCGACCGCCCCAGACAGGGGCACCTAAAAGCAGAATGTCCCCTTTTCCCCCGTTCAGAGTCTCCGATGTACCGGCTGCTTGCCATCGTGAGGGGACATTCTGCTTTTGTTGACCGCAGTACGCTGCCGCGGTAGCGTAGGGCATGTCCAGACAGCCAGAGCCTCCATTGGGGGCTACTGCTGCGAGCCCACTTTGGGTGTTGCAACGGCCTCTAGCATGGAACCTGGCATCCTCGCAATCGATGATCGGCATATAATCCGATACCGCTCGCGCATAGGTGCAGAGTGGGCGGTGTCGATGGGGGGCGTGCGAGTTATAGGTGAATATACGACGCAGGACGGTCCACTTGTCGATGATTGGTTCGTCGTTTTTGTTCTGGGAGAGCAGGAGTGGGTTGAAGTTCCTTGCTACGCCGGCGGCGTTCCGGACTCCCTGCGGAACTTGGGGAGCATTCTTGGTACCTCGCTTGAGCTGGGACTACAGACGTCTACGGACTTTGCAAGTCAGGTGCTGTGGCCGCCAAGCTTGGCGATGTATCCGCTCTTTGAGTACAGGACGATGCCAGCAAAAGGAATCGGAAGGCTGTTCTGGTCGTGGTGGCGGCATGCGCAGATCGAGCGGCATTTATCGCGTGAGGTCGTGAGCTATCTGACTGAATCTAAAGAAAGGGCTGGTAAGTAATAGCCGGTCTTATGCAATAGCATTCAATCGTCCGCAGTCGGAAGCCGAGTTGGCGGCGATCCGCAGGCAGCGTCCACCGCTGCGCACCGTACGGCAGCGCCCGCTGACGAAGCAGACTGCCCGGCGTCCAGGTCTGGAATCCACCGTCAACCCCCGCGGCCGCCCCAGAAAGGGCACCTAAAAGCAGAATTCCCCTTTTCCGGGCCTTTTCCGGGGGCGGGAGATTAGGAGAGAATGGCAGGTACATTTATAATCAATGAGCTATCTGAGTGGCTTCCCGCAAGCTGGGTCTTCGACAATGCTATGGAAGACCTTTTGCAATCCGTGGAGGTGGAAGCGACGCAACTTGCCACTGAGCTACGTGACGCGAGGGAGACGAGGTATTGTGATGTTCGGAGAATGGATGCGGCCATGTTCAAGCGGCTCGCGGTTGCCGCACAGGAAGCAGTGATGATAGTGCGCGAGCGAGGCACAGAGTCCTTTGCGGATCGTACTTGTTTAGCGCCCCTCAGCCGGTACGAAGCGTGTTGAGGGAGCGCAGAGCGTGTCCATCAGGATCGCGATGGCGTCGTGCGATCGTTGATAGCAGGTGCTGAGCACCGACATCAGAACCGACTGCACCCGCGCGCCGCGGGCCGTGCGGTTGCCGCCCCAGACTTTGCGGTTCACCACCGCCGGCCGGATGGCCTGCTCGGCCCGCCAGTTGGTGGCGTCGAGGCCCGGAAACCGCAAGAACGTAAAGAAGTCCTCCAGGTGCGCTTCGAGATGAGCCGCCAGTCGCTCGTTGTCGGCATTGGTCTTGATGGGCTCGACCAGTCGCGCCAGTTCCGCCTGCAGCCGGCCGCGAACCACCGCCAGACCATGCTCGTTCAACTCGGAAACGGAAAAGGGGACATTCTACTTTTGTGCCCTCCGAAAGAAGCGATGAGGCTGCCAGCCGCCGCTCAACCGGCCTCGTTCGACGCTTTTGACCAAAACAAACCAGAATGTCCCCTTTTCCGAACCCTCGATGCTCCGCGTCTCATACAATCCATCTTGGCGCGCCCGCCGGAATCGCCTAGAAGCCCCCCCGTGGAACAAGCGCAGATCCAAGACAATCGAGAGTTGTCTCAGATTCAACCCACGTTCCCGAAATCTAGTAGGAAAGCTCGCGATGAGCTGACCCCACGCACGACGGCTTGCTGCCTCGCAGTTTTCTCGGAGTCGCAGCCGCCTGCGATTGCAAGTATGCCGTGCAATCGCCGAATCTCGGATCCAATTCAGATGTATTCAAAGCTGGCAGTGATCACAGTGCTCAGCTTCTCTGGCTGCGGCACCTTATTGAACATTGAAGGCAAGACAGACCGTCCATGCAGTCCGTATGGCGGAGTTGCCTATTCCGTCGACATTGCAGTACATGGCACGGGCTATGCTGATGATGTTTTTCTGCAGCCGCTTACTGCCTTGGATATTCCCTTTAGCCTCGTGGGCGATACCGCCACGCTGCCATTCATCGTGTGCCAGAGAATTCAGAATCGCTACGGCAGGCCGGGGCTACAGCCAAACACAGTGGATCCCGCCTGGCATCGATAATGCTTGCCGCCCTACACTCCACAAGGCAAAGCAGTTAACAACGACAATGTATGGACAACGAAAATGGGGACGTTCTGCTTTTATTGATCGCGGCACGCTGCCGCGGTAGCGTAGGCAGGCCCAGAACAGCCAGAGCCTCCATCGGTGGCTACTGCTACCATGCGCTCAACCGCGGCAACGCCCGGATGAAGGTCTTCCGCAAGGCCGCTGGATGCAGTGGCTGTTGACGGCCCATGTCCGCCGCTATCATCGCCACTACGGCGGCAGCGGGCACGTCTGGCAGGGTCGGTTCAATGGCCTTTCCCATTCAACAGGACGAACGTCTCTCGTCGGTGCTGCGGTATGTCGAACGAAACGCGCTGCGGGCCGGCCTCGTCGAGCGGGCGCAGGACTGGCGCTGGGGCAGTCTCGTTGAGTGGCCGCTGGGATCGGCGGATAGCTTCCTGCATCCCGGGCCGGTGCCTCGGGGCCGCGACTGGCTGGAGTGGGTCAATCGTCCGCAGTCGGAAGCCAAGGTGGCGGCGATGCTCGGGCAGCGTCCACTGCTGCGCACCCTACGGCAGCGCCCGGTGGACGAAGCAGACCCCCCGGCGTCCAGGTCGGGAATCCACCCTCAACCCCGCGGCCGCCCCAGAAAAGAAGCTCGAAAAAGGGGACATTCTGCTTTTGTGGCCTCCGGAAGAAGCGATGAGGCTGCCAGCCGCCGCTCAATCGGCCTCGTTCGACGCTCTTGACCAAAACAAACCAGAATGTCCCCTTTTCCGAACTTTTCCGAATCCACAGGACGAACGTCTCTCGTCGGTGCTGCGGTATGTGGAACGAAACGCGCTGCGGGCCGGCCTCGTCGAGCGGGCGCGGGACTGGCGCTGGGGCAGTCTCATCGACTGGCTGCTGGGCGCGACGGCCAGCTTCCTGCATCCCGGCCCGGTGCCTCACGGCCGCGACTGGCTGGAGTGGGTCAATCGGCCCGAGTCGGAAGCCGAGTTGGTGGCGATCCGCGGGCAGCGTCGACCGCTGCGCACCCTAAGCAGAATGTCCCCCTTTTCCGGACCCCTTTTCCGGACCTTTTCCGGAGCTCAACCCCCCTTTCCGGAGCCCTAGGATGACAGAGGGATTCGCGGACTTGCAGCGGTATGCATTGTGTTTGATGCAAGCCTTGCTTGGCGTGATATCCAACAACTTCCGTTCTGTGTCGATCACTCGTCGACAAGCGCAAAGGATCGTTGTGCGAATTGTCCTCTCAACGCACTGCGACGAGGATGTCGAGGAGATCGACGACTTGAAGACTGAATTGGAGGCCCTTCTGCCAGAGGCGGTTGACTTCAGTTTAGAGGTGGGTGTTTCGCAGGAACCGATCATCCTTGAGCCGCCGAGCGAGTCGACTATGGTTGTGTTCAAGCGACGCGAATAGTGGCGTGAGGCGCGTGGTGCTTCACGGCCAGTGCAACTGCTCATGTCCCCTGGTTAGCAGCCAGGGCCGGCGCATCAAAACTGCGCGCCCGCCAGGACAGTGAGAAGGTAGTCC
>JAHWKJ010000196.1 GCA_019347905.1 Planctomycetota bacterium | reverse complement strand
CCTCGACGTACCGCGGCTCGAACGTCGCCTGGTAAACCTCGGCCAGGCCGTCGATGATCGCGGCGTAGTCGTCGAGACAGGCGTTGAACCGCGGCCGGCCGTCCTTCCACGAATGCACCAGCCGCCCGCGTTCGTCCCGCATGTTCTCCAGCACGAAGTCGGCGGCGCGGGCGGCGGCGGTGCGGTAGCGCGGCTCGTCGAGCACGGCGGCCGCGTGGGCCATGCCAGCGAGCATCAGGCCGTTCCACGACGCCAGGATCTTCTCGTCCCGCCCCGGCCGCGGACGCCTTTCGCGCACGTCGAACAGCGTCTTACGGCAGCGGGCGAGAATCTCTTCCAGCTCGTCTTCCGATTTCTTCAGGAGCCGCGCCGCCTGCGAGTGCGTCTTCACGCGGTTGAGCACGTTGGCCTTCGGCGGTGCGTGCCCATGCGGATCGCTCCAGTTGCCGCCGGCCGTCACGTCGTAGCAGTACGCAAAGACTTCCGCATCTTCGGGCGTGAGATACTCAAGCACCTCGGCCTCGGTCCAGGCGAAGAACTTGCCTTCGACGCCTTCGCTGTCGGCGTCCTGCGTGCTGTAGAAGCCGCCGTCGGGGTGCGTCATCTCGCGGAGCACGTAGTCGAGCGTCTCGCGGACGACGCGGGCGTAATCGGCCGTCGCCGTTGCCTGGAACGCCTCCGTGTATGTCGAGACGAGCAGGGCGTTGTCGTACAGCATTTTCTCGAAGTGCGGCACGAGCCAGCGGGCGTCGGTCGAGTAGCGGTGAAAGCCGCCGCCCAGATGGTCGTAGATGCCGCCGCGGGCCATGTGGTCGAGCGTGAGGTTCACCACGTCGAGCGCATCGCCGCTCCCGAACCGCTTCCACGCCCTGAGCAGCACCCGCAGGACCATCGCGTGCGGAAACTTCGGCGCCCCGCCGAAGCCGCCGTGCTGCCGGTCGGCCGAGCGGCACAACGCCCGCGACGCGTTCTTCAGCAGTGCCGTATCGACCGCTCCGGCTGCTTCCCGCGGAAGGCCCATCCGCGCGACGGCCTCGGTCAGTTCGTCGGCCCCGCGATGCACCTGTTCGCGGCGGTCTTCCCACGCCTCGTGCACCTTCTGCAGAATCTCACGGAAGCCGGGCATGCCCATCCGCGAATCGGGCGGCCAGTACGTCCCGCCGAAGAACGGCTTGAGGTCCGGTGTGAGAAACACGGACATCGGCCAGCCGCCGTGACCGCTGATCGCGACGACGGCGTTCATGTAAATCTGGTCGAGATCGGGCCGCTCCTCGCGATCGACCTTCACGTTGACGAACCAGCGGTTCATCGAGTCGGCAATGGCCGGGTCTTCGAAGCTCTCGTGCTCCATCACGTGACACCAGTGGCAGGCACTGTAGCCGATGGAAAGAAAGATCGGCCGATCGCCCTCGCGGGCCGCGCGAATGGCCTCTTCACCCCACGGATACCAGTCGACCGGATTGTGCGCGTGCTGGAGCAGGTAGGGGCTGGTCTCGCCGGCGAGGCGGTTGGCTTTGGAAGTCGCGGCGGGCATGGCGGTGGCTCATTTGTGGTGTGGCGGTGCATCCGCTTTCAGCCCCGGCAGGGGCGCTGGATCGTAGCCCATGGCGCGAGCCATGGGGACGAGCATTGATCCGCGGCGCTCCCAGCCCCGGCAGGGGCGACAGAAGGGAGCTCAGGCCGATTCTGTCGCCCCTGCCGGGGCTGGGAAGAGACCTTTCCGCACGATCCTCCCCATGGCTCGCGCCATGGGCTACGGTCTGACGCCCCTCCCGGGGCTGAAGACCGGCTCCCACACGCTCAACCTGGCTCGCCCATCAACTTTTGTGGTGCACACACTCGGAGCGCATCGTAGGAACGGCGCATCGAAGCAACAAGGGGGGTTCGCCGCGTGCCCGTTTGCATTCCGATTTGAGCGCTACCACAATGGCGCTGCACGCGCGCGAATGACGTGCGGCTCTTCTCTTGCCCAAACGAGACTGGTCCGATGCGCTGTCTCCCAAAGCCGGCCCTGCGGTTATGTACGCTCGCATTGGCGGTCGTTGTGACCGGACTCTCGCTTTCCGTCGGGCAGCGGCTGGAGGCGAGCGACGCCAAGCGGGTGTTCAAAGCCGGCGCGTTCGCGGCCGACATCACGCCGCCCCGGTTTCCCATCTCGCTCAACGGCGGCATGACCGACCGGCAGGCGACCGACGCGGCCGATCCGCTTCATGCGCGCTGCCTCGTGCTGGATGACGGCGCGACCCGCATCGCGATCGTGGTCTGCGACAGTTGCATGGTGCCGCGCGATCTGATGGACGCGGCCAAGGACCGCGCCGCCAAAGCCACCGGCATTCCCACTGAGCGGATTCTCATCTCCGCCACGCACACGCATTCGGCCCCCACGCTCTCCGGCGTCTTTCAAAGCGAGCCGGATGAAGACTACCGGCAGTTTCTCGTCGAAAAAATCGCCGAGGGGATCACTCGCGCGAACGGTAACCTGCGGGCGGCCCGCGTCGGCTGGGGGACTGGCAGCGACCCCAGCCAGGTCTTCAACCGCCGTTGGTACATGAAGCAGGGCGCCGTCAACGCCGATCCCTTCGGCGGCGCCGAAGACCGCGTGCGGATGAACCCCGGCATCGGCAATCAAGCCAACCTCAAGCCCTCCGGGCCGGTCGATCCCGAGATCGGCATCCTCTCGATCCAGACGCCCGACGGTAAGCCCGTCGCACTCCTGGCGAATTACTCGCTGCACTACGTGGGCGGCGTGCCGGGCAACCTGGCCTCAGCCGATTACTTCGGCGAGTTCGCCCGCCGGCTCACCACGGCCCTGGGTGCGAACGAGCAGGATCCGCAGTTCGTGGGCATCCTCTCCAACGGCACCAGCGGCAACATCAACAACGTCAATTACTCGCTGACGAGCGCGGAACGGCGCGAGCCGTTCGAGCAGATCAAGGTCGTGGCGGCCAGCGTCGTCGACGCGACCATGCGGGCCTATCGCAAGATCGAGCACAAGGACTGGGCACCGATCGCCATGCGCGAGACCGAGATCGAATTGGGCGTCCGCCTGCCGAGCGAGGCCGACGTGGAGCAGGCGAAAAAGCTGCTGTCCGAAGCCGGTCCCGGCCCCTACCGCGACCGCACGCACATCTACGCCCGCGAAACGCTGCTGCTCGCACACTATCCGCCGCAGGTGAAGGCGAAGATCCAGGCCATCCGCATTGGCGAACTGGGCATCGCGACCAGCCCCTGCGAGACGTTCGTCGAGACCGGACTGGCCATCAAAGAGGCCAGCCCCCTGAAGCCGACCTTCATCATCGAATTGGCCAACGGCTACAACGGCTACCTGCCCACGCCCGAGCACCACGAGCTGGGCGGCTACGAAACCTGGCGGGCCCGGTCGAGCTACTTGGCGGCCGATGCCGAGCCGAAAGTCCGCGAGACGATCCTGGAACTGCTCCACGAAGTTGCCAAGGAGGATGCGGCCGGTGCCGATGCTCGCGGAGCGGGCGACGTCGAAGTCGTGATCGGAAGCTGGGACGATGTCCAGAAGCGAGTGCGGGCGCATCGCGGGAAAGTTGTGGCCATCGACATCTGGACGACGAGCTGCCCGGCGTGTCTCGAAAAGTTCCCGCAGTTTGTGTCGCTGGTGAAAGAGTACGGCCGCGACCGCGTCTCTCTGATCGCCGTCAACACCGACTATGACGGCGTGAAAACCAAGCCGCCGGAATACTACCTTCCCCGCGTGAAGGAGTTTCTGGCTCAGCGCGGCGGCACAAACGTCGAGAACGTGATGCTGAACGTGCCGCTGCTGGAGTTCCTCGACGCCGTGGACCTGTCGAGCTCTCCGGCCGTATACGTCTACGATGCCGACGGAAAACTCGTGCGTCGCTTCGACAATGACAACGCCCGCCGCGCCGCGGATGAGTTCACGATGGAGCAGGTGGAAGCGCAGATCGCGGACCTGATCAACGGCGTCCAGAAGCGATAACGGCGTTCTGAACCACGGATCACACTGAGGCCACGGATTCTGATTTATTCACGGAAGCCGCAGTCCATCCGTGATGACCGAGTTTGAACAGGAGCGAACGAAGGCAACGGAGGGATCCATACCGGCAACTTTGCAAAGAGTGAGTCCACCGTGGCGAAGATCCCCTCCTATCTCCTCAATTTGGCTGGCGAATATCGTGTCTGCAGCGAATTGAACAAGCGCGGCATCTTCGCGACGGTGACGTACGGCAACCATAAGGGCGTCGACGTCTACGCCATCAGCGATCGCAGGGCTCGGGCACTCAAGATCGAAGTGAAGACGAGCCAGCAGGGGAATTTCGTCACCAACATCACTCGCAAGGGACTGTGTAAACAAGACAACCCTCACGCACCCGATTTCTGGGTGCTGTTTCAGATTCAGCCACAAGAGGATGGTACATTCGAGGAGCATTTTTTTGTGCTGACTCACAAACAGATGTGTCGAGCACAAAGCAGGCGAAACGACGACTATGAACGGGGCTACATTGCGAAGTACGGAAGGCCCCAGATCCGATGAAGGGTGTCGACAATGTGACCGTAAAGGACGTCGAGCGCTATCGGGTCGGACCAAACAGGGACCAGTGGAATAAGATCAAGACACGCCTCAGAGGCTCGGCTGCTGCGGTCGACGAGGCGCCGACATGACTCTGCTCCACTACCTCGCCAACCAGACGGTCGGCGCTTTCCCATCTCGCCATCCAATTCTTCGTGCCTCCCTATCTTTGTTGGTTATCAAGCCTTTCTAGTAGCGGCCGATGATCGAACACACCCTCGACGTTCCCCGCGATCCGGCCCAGGAGGTCGTGGTCCAGGCCGAGGCACTGCACGAGCTGCTTGTGAAGTTGCTCGTGAAGAAGAGCATGTTCGCCGCCGAGGCGAAGGTCGCGGCTTCGCGGCTGGTCGAGGCGGACCTGCGCGGCGTGCATTCGCACGGCTGCCGTTCGGTGCTCCGCTATCTCAAGTCGATGGATCTGGGGAACATCGACCCTCGTGGCCGCGTGCTGACGGTGAGCGAGACGCCCGCCATGGCCGTGATGGACGGCAGCCGCGCCATGGGCCATGTGGCCGCCACCAGGGCCATGCAGCTTGCGATCCAGAAGGCGCGCGAGATCGGCACGGGTACCGTCGCGGTCTACAACAGCCAGCACTTCGGGGCCGCATCGGTCTATGTGCTGCTGGCGATCGAGGCCGGCATGATCGGCTACTGCACGACGAGCACCGGCACGGCGACCGTGGCCGCTTACGGCTCAACGCGGCCGGGCACTGCCAACAACGCGTTTGCGTGGGGCGTGCCCAGCCGCAGCGGGCCGCCGTTCGTGCTCGATATGGCGTGTGCGATATCGTCGTGGGGGAAGGTCGAGTCGCTGGGCCTGTACGGCCGGCCGATTCCGGAAGGCTGGGCGCTCGACGCCGAGGGCCGGCCCACCACCGACGCCAAGGCCGCCAAGACGCTGCGGCCGGCTTCCGGCGCCCGCGGTAGTGCGCTGGCGTTTCTGTCGAGCGTGCTGGCGGGGCCGCTCGTCGGTGGCAGGATGCCGCTGCACAAGACCCGCGCCCCGGACGTCGAAGCCTCGGAGCACTTCTTCTACTGCATCGATCCGGAGAAGTTCGGCTCGCTCGACCGGTTCTATGCTGAGCTGGACGCCACGGCGGCGGAAATCCGGGCGCTGGCGCCGGAAGAAGGCTTCGACCGCGTGCGCCTGGCGGGCGAACTGGAGTGGGAGCGGTCCGAGAAATGGAAGCGTGAAGGCATACCGTTCCACCGCGACCAGATGGCCCGCCTTGCGGAAGCCGCCCGCGAGCTGGGCGTGGACGTGCCCTGGTGAAGCGTTGTTTTCAGCCGCGGTAGCGGCGACAGCATGTAGCCCACGGCGCGAGCCGTGGGGACGAGTTCGATGGAGGTTGTTGGAAGCCCCGGGAGGGGCGACAGAGCCCGTGGAATGCCTCTGTCGCCGCTACCGCGGCTCGGTGAGAGGTCATTCGTCGTTTCCCCACGGCTCGCGCCGTGGGCTACGCTCTGTCGCCGCTGCCGCGGCTGAACCCATCTCACATCATCGATATGCGACCCGATCCGCCCCCGTCGCTATTCCGGTCCGTTCGCGTGCCTTTGCGCCTTCGCGCCTTTGCGTGGAACGCCGCGGTCCTGTGTGCCTTGTACGCTCCCGCGGTCGCGCGGGCCGACCGTATCGTGCTGCGGAATCTCGACGTCCTGAATGACGTCACCGTCGCGGGGCTGGATGAAAACGGCGTGCGGCTGGACGGGGGACGCACGCTGCGCTGGGACGAGATTGAATCCGGCGCGGTCGCCGCACAACAGCAGAAGTTCGACATGCTGCTGGAGTCGCTCGGCGATCACCTGTACCGCATTCGCCAACGGCTCGCGGCCGGAGAGGAGCGCGACCTCGCGGAGCACGCCGAGGCGGTGTTCCCCCGCTACACCGCCCACCGCAGCGAGACCGCGTCGATGGTCTTTCACGCCCTCTTCTGGTCGCGGCTCGCGTCCCAGCGCCGTGAGTCGGCGCTGGAGGCTTATCTGTACTGTCTCGATGCGCTGAGCCACGCCGAGGCCGACCGCTGGGAGCTGCCGGGGAATCGCAGGATCACGTTCGACAAGGAGACGGGGTTGTCGGCGGCGCTGGAGCCGGTGTGGTTCGATCCCGCGGCGGCTCGGAAAGCGCTGCCTCGCGTCACGAAGTTCCTGGAAGCGCACGGTGATGGACTGCCGCGCGGCGTGCACGTGTATCACGCCACGCTAGGCCTGGCGGCGGGAGAAGAGGTGGCGGCTGAGCAGGCGCTCGCCCGCGTCGAGGCCCGCACACGGCCGTTCCGCGAGCTCGTCGAACTGGCCGAGGCGCAGCGATTGGTGGCCGCCGGCAAGCCGCAGCAGGTGGTGGAGCGACTCGGCGGGAACGTCGAATCGTTTCTTGAGCCGCACCGCCCGCTGGCCCGATACTGGCTGGGACGCGCGCGGCTGACCGCCGCGGAAGGCGAGGCGCTCGAGGCGGCGGTGCTGGAGTTGTTGTCCATTCCCGCCCTGCACGGTGACGAGCACGCCGAACTGGCGGCCGCCGCATTGAAACATGCGGCTGAAGCGCTCGCGCCGCAAAACCCGCGGGCGGCATCGCGGCTGCGGCAGGAACTGCTTTCGGCCTGGCCTGAAACTTACCACGCCGCACTTCTGCGCAGCCGGCTGCGCAGCGGCGATGATTCGAAAGGGAGCCGATGAACCTCGCCGAAGTCAAGCAGACGCTGCGGGGGCCGATGATCCCCGTCGTGACGAACTACCGCCAGGACCTGTCGATCGATCACGATGCGATCCGCGAGAACGTGAGCTACGTCGTCAATCGCGGCGTCGTCACCGGCAGCGGTGTATTACTAGCCGTCGGGGCCGGCGGCGATTTTCCCATGCTTTCGATCGAGGAGCGGAAGGCCGTCACGCGCACCATCCTCAAGGCCGGCGGCGATCGCGTGCCGGTGCTCGTTGGCGCTCAGGACACCAATCCCGCCGTCATCATCGACATGGCCCGCTTCGCCGAGGACGAGGGCGCTTATGGGATCCAGTTCGGCCCCGGCTACTACTACGAGTCGTCGGACGACGACTGCCTGCGGCTGTTCGAGGCCGTGCACGAGGCGACCCGCCGCATCGCGATCATGATCTACAACACCTGGTGGGAAGGCTACAACATGTCGCTCGCCCAGGTGGAGCGGCTGGCGGAGCTGGACCGCTGCCGGGCGATCAAGTGGTCGACGCCCGACGCGGCGAGCTACGTGCGGGGCGTGGCCCGCTTCGCCGAGCGGCTTGCCGTCGTGGACAACATGGGCCTGCACGTGATGAACCACCTCCTGGGCGGCACGGGTTACATCACGCACCTGTGCACCGTCTGGCCCGAGCACGACCTGGAGGTCTGGCGGTTGCTGGAAGCTGGCGACTACCGCGCCGCGCAGCAGATGCTCACCGCCGCCAATTGGCCCTGGAGCGACTTCCGCGCGCGGATGTGGAAGCGGACCGGTGCCGAAAGTCCGGTCATTCATGCCGCGCTGGAGCTTGTCGGACGTCCGGGTGGTCCCAGCCGACTTCCCACGCGGCCGCTGAATCGCGAAGAGCGCGACGAGCTGCGCGGCGTGCTCCGGCAGATCGGCGTGCCGGGCGTGAAGTGATGCTACTCGCGTGCGGCCTCGATGATGCCCAGGGCGAGCAGCTCCTGGACGAGCCGTCGCGCGAGCGGGCCGGCGTCGCTGCCGCCGGAGCCGCCGTGTTCCAGCACGACGGCGAAGGCGACTTTCGGCCGGTCGGCGGGGACGTAGCCGGCGAACCACGCGTGGTCGCGGCGGCCGGGGCCGACTTCCGCCGTGCCCGTCTTCCCGGCGATGGCCACTTCTTTGAGCCGCACCTGTTTGTAGCCGGTCCCGCGGGGGTCGGCGACCACGCGCTCCAGGCCTTCGCGAACGCGACGCAGCGTTTCGGCCGAGAGACCGGCGATCGGCGCGGCCTCGCGCACGGGCCAGCTTTGCTCGGAGCTGTCCGCCGTTTGCGGCTGGGCGAAGCCACGGACGACGTGCGGCGTCACCAGCCGCCCGTCGCCGCCGATCGCCGCCATCAGCCTTGCGACCTGCAGTGGCGTGGTCGTCAGCCGCGACTGGCCGATCGCCAGACCCAGTGTGTCGCCGGGATACCAATGTAGGCCGGTCGCTCCGCGACCGGAATCCGGGTCGCGGAGCGACCCGTCTACATTGGCGGCGGCGAGCCGGATCCTTTCGCGCGGCGGCGCGGGCAGCGTGCCGGCTTCTTCGCCCGGCAGGTCGATGCCCGTCGGGCGGCCGAAGCCGAAGCGGCCGGCCCACTCGACCAGCGGCTCCGGTCCCACCTCGCGGGCCGCGCTGAAGAAGTACACGTTGCACGACCGCGCGAGGGCATCCGAGAGGTTCGTATCGCCGTGCCCGTAGCCGTAGTGCCGGTACGTGTAGCAGCGATAGCGGTTCGGCGTGTCGAGATAGCCGCGGCAGAAGATGGTCGCGTCGGGATCGAGGCCGCTTTCGAGCAGGGCGATCGCGGTCAGTGCTTTGAAGGTCGATCCCGGTGCGACGGCCATGCGGGTCGCGCGGTCGAACAGCGGCCGCCGCGGGTCTTCGACGATCTGCCGCCACGAATCGGCGTCCGGCTCGGCCAGCACCTCCAGGTCGAAGCGCGGAGCACTGACGGCCGCCAGGACAGCGCCGGTACGGACGTCGAGCGCCACGAGCGCCGCCCCGGCGCTCGCGTCGTCGCGGATGACGGGTGCTTCTTCAACTGTTGTCGCGGAGGGACCGAGAGTCTCGTCGAGGGCCTGTTCCATGCGCCGCTGCAGCTCCAGGTTCAGCGTGAGCACCAGGTCGCGTCCGGGCTGCGGGTGCCGGACAACCTCGCTGGCGACGATTTCCCCGCGTCCGTTACGGACGACGCGCCGCAGGCCCCGCCGCCCGCGCAGCAGCCGTTCGTAGTGGGCCTCGACGCCCGTCTGTCCCTGCCGGTCGCCGGGACGATAATCGAGCGGGTCATCGCCCTCGAACCGCGCCTGTCGTGCTGCCAATTCCTCGTCCGCGATCGGCCGCCGCACGCCCACGACGTGCGCGGCGATTGTCTGCTCCGGATAGCGGCGACGAGACGTGCGCTCCGTCGAGAGTCCCGAGAACATCTCCGGATGCGATTCGATCTCGGCCGCAACTTCGAGCGACAGGCCATCGAGCAGCCGGTGGTTGGCGTCCTGCTCGGGCAGCGTGAGCGGGTCGAGATCGGCACGTTCGGGCGACGTGGTGAGCGTCGTGACGACGGTGTTCCAGGCGCGCTCCCACGCCGACGCATCGGCGGGAATCTCCGGCTCGGCAGCCTTCGCTGCGGCATGCACCGCGCCGCGGCGTTCTTCGACGGCGGCGACCATCCGCTCCACGCGGTTCTGGATCGCCTGACGCTCGCTCTGGAGTTCCGCCAGCGAGACGCCGGTCAGTTCCGACAAACGCCGCCACATCGCGCGACGTTCCGCGAGAATGGCCTCGGTCGCGGCTTCGACCTTCCGGTCGTCGGCGCGCTCCGCACGGCTCAGCCGCTCCAGCGCCTGCCGCTTGAGCCACAGCGGATCGGGCGGCTCCTGGGTCCAGCGGTAGTTGATGAGTACGGCAAAGCGTTCCACGTCGTGGGCCAGCACGCG
>JAHWKJ010000195.1 GCA_019347905.1 Planctomycetota bacterium | reverse complement strand
AGAGCCGAAGAGCTTCCTCTACACCGTGAACGCCGGCGCGATTCCCGCCGGTCACTGGACGCAGGACGCGGCGGTCGGCGGCGGGCGGATCGTGGGCGAGTGCTGCCATTTCATCGACCTGGTGCGGCATCTGTGTGGAAGCTCCATCGTCTCCGTGCAGGCCACGATGCTCGGCGGATCGGACCGCGTCCGCGAAGACAAGCTGACAGTGACGCTGGCAATGGCGGACGGCTCGTTCGGCGCGATTCACTACCTGGCGAACGGCCATCGCGGTTTCCCCAAGGAACGGCTCGAAGTCTTCTGCGGCGGCCGCGTGCTCCAGCTCGACAATTTCCGCCGCCTGACCGGCTGGGGCTGGAAGCACTTCCGGCGAACGCGGCTGTGGCGACAGGACCGCGGCCACCGGCAGGAGGTCCGCGCATTTCTGCAAGCCGTCGCTGCCGGCAAGCCTTCGCCAGTTCCTTTCGAGGAAGCCGCAGAAGTTACCCGGGCCACGTTCGCGGCCGTCGAAGCGGCGCAGAGCGGAAACAGGATTTCGCTGGCGTGCGGTGACGACGAACGAAAGAGTCCCTTGAGACGTTGTGCATAGGACATCGCACCTCGTACCTCGTGCCACCCGCCCCGAACAATCTGCCGTCTTCTGCCTACTGCATTCTGCCTTCTGCCTCTCGCCTCCCCAGTCCCATGCACGTCTTGCACGTTGTCGGCGCTCGGCCGAATTTCATGAAAGTCGCGCCGGTGATCGCGGCGTTCGACGCGGCCGGCAGCGTGCGGCAGACGCTGGTCCACACCGGCCAGCATTACGACGCCAACATGTCCGACATCTTCTTCGAGCAACTCGGGCTCAAGCGGCCGCACGTCAGCCTCGGCATCGGCTCCGGCTCGCACGCGGTGCAAACGGCTGGAATCATGGTGGCGTTCGAGAAAACGCTCGTGGAACGGCGGCCCGACCTCGTGCTCGTGTACGGCGACGTGAATTCGACCGTCGCCGCCGCCCTGGTGGCGGCGAAGCTGGGCGTGCGGGTGGGACATGTGGAAGCCGGCCTGCGGAGCTTCGACCGCTCGATGCCGGAAGAAATCAACCGCATCGTCACCGACCGGCTGTCCGACGTGTTGTTCACGCCGTCGGCCGACGGCGACGAAAACCTGCTCCGCGAAGGCGTGCCGGCGGATCGCATTCACTGCGTCGGGAACGTGATGATCGATACGCTCGTGCGACTGCTGCCGCACGCCCGCCGGCCGCGGCTCGATCTGCCTGGAGATGACTACGCCCTCGTCACGCTGCACCGTCCGTCCAACGTCGATGATCCGCGGGTGCTGGGCGGATTGTTGCAAGCATTGGCGGATCTGAGCGAGCGCTGCCTGCTGGTCTTTCCGCTCCATCCGCGGACGCGCAGCCGGATCGAGGCGCAGGGTTTTCAGTGGCCGCATCATCGGCGCGTGAGGTTGGTGGATCCAGTGGGGTATCTCGAGATGCTCGCGCTGGAGCGCGACGCCCGGCTCGTGGTGACGGATTCGGGCGGTGTGCAGGAAGAGACCACGTACCTCGGCGTGCCTTGCCTCACGCTGCGGGAGAACACCGAGCGTCCGGCCACGGTGGATCTGGGAACGAACGTGCTGGTGGGGCGAGATCCCGCGCGGCTGCGGGTCGAATTTGAGAAGGTGCTTTCGGGCGGCGGCAAGGCTGGCCGCGTGCCGCCGTTGTGGGACGGCCGCGCCGCAGAGCGGATCGCCGAGGTCGTGCTGGCCGGTCGCGTGCCGCGTCGGCTGGCGGCCTGAGACGACATTGCGTGCTTCGGTACCGGGCGATTTCATGCCGCTCAGCCACCTACGTCGCTTCTTACGCACAGTGCGGCACCTGCGGCCGTCGCAGGTGGTGTGGCGCGGCCGATATGCTCTTGCGCGGCGCTTTCGCCCCAGAGACGTGCCGCTGCCGGAGGACCTCGACTGGTCGAATCCCTCGGCATTGCTGCGCGAGGACTTTCCGCGGGTCCCGCTGCTGCACCGAAGGGAATGCGACGGCAGCGAAGTCGTGGAACATCTGGCGGAGGGGGAGTTTTCGTTTCTGAACCACCGCGAGCGGCTCGGGCCGCCGCCGGTCGAGTGGAAGCTCGGTCCGCAGTCGGTCAACCGGTTGTGGACGATTACGCTGCATTACCACGAGTGGGCGTACGAACTCACGCGGGCGGGTGCATTGTTTGAGGAGTATCTCGCCGACTGGATCGAGCGTTGCGACCTCGCGACGCCGGGGGCGCGGCATCTGGCGTGGAATGCGTTCGCCGTTTCGACCCGCATTTCGTGGTGGATCCGCGCGTGGCGGGAACTGGATGGCGCGTGGTGGGCGGAGCGGCCGCAGTTTCGCACGCGGTTCCTGCAATCCCTGTGGCGGCAGGCGGAGTTTGTGTCCCGCCACCTCGAATGGGATCTGCGCGGCAACCACCTGCTGCGGAATGCCGTCGGGCTGGCGTGGGCGGGGCGCTTCTTCCGGGGGAAGCGCCCCGATGCGTGGCTCGCTGCCGCGACCGAACTCGCCGTCGCGCAGGTGCGGGAGCAGGTGCTCGCGGACGGCGGCCACTTCGAGCGCAGCCCCATGTACCACGTGCACATCATGGAAGACGTGCTCTCGCTGGCGCTCTTGCTGGAGGATGCCGCCGCGCAAAGCGCGATGCGGGACGCGTGGCTGCGAATGGCCGACTGGCTCCGTTGGGTACGCCACCCGGACGGCGAGATTCCGCTGTTGAACGACGCCGCACTGGACGCCGTCGCTCATCCATCCGCGATGCTACTAGAGGCGCCTGCTTTGCTCCCCCCCTTACCAAGGGGGGGCTGGGGGGGGTCACGAACGAGTGACGCGATTTTGCTCGTGCATCGCTCTCCCTTGGACGATCACACACCCCTCGACCCCCCCTTGCCCCCCCTTAGTAAGGGGGGGAACCCGGAGTGGGATCGTCTCGACTCGGCGGACCTTCCGACTGGTGGCAGGCATTTGCCCGATACCGGCCTCGTCGTCTGGCACGATCCGCTGTGGAGCGTGTTCTTTGACGTCGGCCCGGTCGGCCCCGATTTTCAGCCGGGGCATGCTCATGCGGATACACTTTCGGTCGAATGCTCGTTCCGGGGCCGCCGGCTGTTCGTCGATGCCGGCACGTGGGGTTACGACCGAGACGAGCGCCGCAGCTACGACCGCTCGACGGCCGCTCACAACACCCTGGCCATCGACGGGTGCGACTCCAGCGAGGTCTGGGACATCTTCCGCGTCGGCTCGCGGGCGAAGACGCACGACGTGTGCGTGCAGATCGAACCGGACAGTTGCGAAGCGTCGGCCGGTCACGACGGTTTTTCCAGGCTCCCCGGCTCGCCGCGGCACTGGCGGAGAGTCGCGATCGCGAACGGGGCCTTGAGCATCATCGATCGCGTCGAGGGCGGCGGCGCGCACCGCGCGAGCGGCGGCTGGCTGCTCGCGCCGGGATGGCACGTCGAAGCCGCCGAGGGTGGATGGACACTGCGCAACGACTCGGGCACACCACTCGCCGTCACGATCACATCAACGAGTTCCATAACACTGGAATCCGCGCCGGCCGCTTACCACCCGCAATTCGGACTTGAATGGACCACGACTCGACTGCTCTGGAACTACGAGGGTGTTCTTCCACTACAGGTCACCACGTTCATCGCACCCGGCACCTCCAGCGAGCCAAGGTCGCAGCACGCGCCTTCATTAGCGTCAATTAGTGGAGATTAGTGTTCCCTCTTCGCCTGCCATGCACATCCTGTTCTTCAGCCATTATTTTCCGCCGGAGGTCAACGCGCCGGCCGTGCGCACGTGGGAGCACTGCCGCCGCTGGGTGGCGTCCGGACACCAGGTCACCGTCATCACCTGTGCCCCCAACTGCCCCACGGGGAAAGTGTTCCACGGCTATCGCAACCGCTGGAAGACGCACGAGACGATCGACGGCATCCGCGTGATTCGCGTCTGGACGTGGCTGAGCGCGAATCGCGGCTTCTTGGGGCGCATTTTGAATTACGTCAGTTATATGTTCCGGGCCGCGATGGCGGGATTATGGATCCGGCGGGTCGATGTCGTCGTCGCCACCTCGCCGCAGTTTTTCTGCGGCTGGGCCGGCGTGCTGGCTCACTGGCTGAAGCGGCGGCCGCTCGTGCTGGAAATCCGCGACATCTGGCCGGAATCGATCGTCACCGTCGGGGCCATGCGCCGCTCGCCCGCGACCCGGCTGCTGGAATGGCTCGAACGCCGCATGTACGCCGCCGCCGAGCGGATCGTGACGGTGGGCGAAGGCTACCGGCGAAAGCTGCTCCAGCGCGGCGTGCCGGCTGCAAAAATCGACGTGATTCCCAACGGCGTCGACCTCGCCACGCTTCCATCCGCGCGCCCACGCTGCGAGCAAACGCGAAATCGGCCGTTGCTTTGCGGCTACGTCGGCACCGTGGGAATGGCGCACGGGCTGGAAGTGGTGCTGGCGGCGGCCGAACGGCTGAAAGAGCGCGGCCGCGTCGACGTCGAGTTCGAGATCGTCGGTGAAGGCGCCGAGCGAGCGGCGCTCGAAGCCGATGCGGCCCAGCGCGGGCTGCTCGGCCTCGTCCGCTTCCGCGGCATGGTGTCGAAGGAGCAGGCCGCGGAGCTGCTGTGTGGCTACAACGCAGCCCTCGTGCATCTGCGGGGCAGCGAACTGTTCGAGACGGTTCTGCCGTCCAAGATCTTCGAGGCGATGGCGCTGGGCGTGCCGATCGTCATCGGCGTGCGGGGGCCGGCGTGCGGGATCGTCGTGTCCGCGCGGGCGGGGCTGCCGATGACGCCGGACGATCCGGAATCGCTGATCGCCTGCCTCGACGCCATCGCCGCCGATCCGCAGGCGTACGCGAATGGCCGCACCACAGTGGCCCGCGATTTCAATCGCGACGCGCTCGCCGCCCGCATGCTCGACGTGCTGGTTTCGCTCGGCGACGCCCCGCGCCCCGGTGCAGCCGCCAGCCCCCAACAGCGCAAGGCCGCGTGAGGCTCCTCGTGCGTCAGCGACTGTACCAGCCGCACAGCCGCGGGATATCGCCCTGCGCAGCCATTCCCCGCACGCGGCGACGGGCCGTGCGATGCCCCAGCGCCGCCGAGTATCCGTGATGATGATCCGCGACGGCGAGCGCCTGCGAAACGTCGGCGGTCGTCAACGTCGCCCGCCCCGCTCCCGCCGCCAGCCAGCGCGCCAGAAATATCACCACCGGATAGACCAGCGCCAGTGAGCGGAAGCCCTCCACCAGCGGCACCTCGTAATAAGCCGGTCCGCAGAAGTGCAGGCCCTGGACCTTCACGCGGAAGTAGCGCGTGAGGATTTCGTCGGCCTCGTCGGGCACGCCGCCGAAGGGCTGCTCCAGACGATCGAAAGGCACCGGCTGAAACGCCGGGTGCAAGGGCGGGGCCTCGCCGCGTCCGCGGGCGAAGCGGATCGCGGCCCGCAAGAGCCGCCAGCGCTTGAGCAGCCCGGCATCGAGATCGGCCGCTGTATCCCGCCGCGCGTATTGGGCCGCGTGCATGCGGAAGTACAGCCGGCCGGTCCGCGTGGGCTCATCCAGCGTCGAGAGATCCGCGGGCGCCTCGTCGCGGGCCGCCTGCACGATCAGCGACAGAAAGTCCCGCAGCCGGGATCCCGCGATCTGCTCGAACCGCGACTGGTCCACCAGATCGATCCAGAACAGCGCTCGCAACAGCCGCACTGCGATCGCTGAGCCATCGTCGGCCGCAAGCGTCGCGTCCAGGGCATCGACAAACCGCAGAAAGTCGGGCCACTCGACGCGCTGCCGCCGATGCACGGCCGGCGGCGGCATCGTGACCGTCTTCTGCGGGACCACTTCCTCGGCGACCCGCCGCACGTCACTGCGGGCGTCGGTCAAAAGCAAGCCGCGGTCGGCCACCACGGACGGGCAACTGAACCGCAGGCTGACCGTGATTTCTTTGCCCGCCGGATGAAACGCATAAGGGTACACGCGGCAGGCCAGCGGCTTCGCCGCCTCGCCGAACTTGGCGTGAATTCGGCACAGCCCCTTCTCGTCGAGAAACACACACGCCCCGTCACTCTGGTGCGCGAGCCGATAGCGGCGCTTCCAGGGCGGCCCCGCAAAAGGCACGACCAGCGGCCCCTCCGCGGGCAGACCGTCCTCCGCGGACCACGCGAGCCCCGCGATCCGCTCTCGCTCCGCGTCGGTGACTTCGATCAGATGCTGGCGGCAGCACCCGCTGCAACTGTGACAACTCCAATGCTGTATGGCTGGCAACTTGAGACGCATCTCCTTTATCCTAGGCTTAACACCTCCAGCCGACGACCCTTTCTGACGCGGATGACGCGGCGTGCCGAGCGGCGTGAGCCGCCGGGCGTGTCGCTTGCATTGCCGCCGGCCGCTCCTTAGAGTTGTACGACCGCTGCCGCGCGGATTCGCCGTCTGGGACTGCAAAAGCTCGAAGGAGCCATTCAAAGCGATGGGCCACTACACCGGACCCAAGGGGCGCATCAACCGCCGCCTGGGAGCGCAGGTCTTTGAAGACACCGGCGCGCTACGCGCCTTGGAGAAACGCGAGTATCCGCCGGGCATGTCGCAGCGGCGGCGGAAGGTGTCCACCTACGGGCTGGCCCTGCAGGAAAAGCAGAAGATCAAGTACTACTACGGCATTCGCGAGAAGCAGCTCCGCCGCTACTTCAACAAGGCGCGCAAGCTCAAGGGCAATACGGGCGAGCAGTTGCTGATCATGTGCGAGCGGCGGCTGGACAACGTCGTCCGCCGCGCGGGCTTCGTGGTGACGCGTCCGCAGGCTCGGCAGGGAGTAGTGCACCAGCACTTTCAGATCAACGGACGGACGGTTCGCACGCCCTCGATTCAGGTTCGGCAGGGAGACGTCATCACGCTCCGCAACCGCCCCAACCTGCGGGCCGTGTACACCAGCATCGTCCAGTCCACGCCGCTGCCGGAATGCGACTGGATCAATTTCGATGCGGACACGCTGACCGCGACCGTAACGTCCTTACCGACCATTGAGGATGTCAGCCTGCCGGTCGATGTCGGGCAGGTGGTGGCATTCATGTCGCGCTGAGACCGGCGGCCGGTCTGGAACGTGCCTGCGATGGCCTCGCCTTTGCCACCCACGGAACGTGACGATCAGGCCGCCGGCTCCGGTTCTCCGTCGCCCGGCGGCTCCCTGTCGCATCGCGCGCTGCTCTTGTTCGGCGCTCCCGGTGTGGGAAAGGGCACGCAGGGCCGCATCCTGGGTGCCATTCCCGGCCTGTCGCATCTGGCGATGGGCGACGTGTTCCGCGGCCTCGATCCGGATTCCGAACTGGGTCGGCAGACCCGCAGCTACTTCGAGCGCGGCGAACTCGTCCCCGACGACCTGACGGCCCGCGTGTGGTCGGAGGCGCTCAGCCGGCATTCGCAGACGGGCTATCGTCCGGGGCGCGATCTGCTCGTGCTCGACGGCATTCCGCGCAATCCGACGCAGGCGGAAGCGCTCTCCGAGCGGGTCGAGGTGGCGCACGTCCTGCACTTGGCCGCCTCCGATGAAGAAGCCATGGTGCACCGCATCCACCAGCGCGCCTTGGAAGAAGGCCGCGTCGACGATGCCGACGAGGCGATCATCCGCCGCCGATTCGAGATCTACCACGCCGAATCGAAGGCCGTCCTCGACTGGTATCCGCGGGAACTCGTGACCCGCGTCGATGCCTTGGGTTCGCCGGCCGGCGTGCTGCGGCGGATCCTCGAGATCGTCGTCCCGCTCCTGGGTAACCGCGACTGAGTCGGACCGTCACACGGGGTCAGACCCCTTTGCGGCTGACACGCTTGCCCATGGTTGTTATCCCTCGTCCGCAAAGGGGTCTGACCCCTTACCACGGCTTCAAGCGCCAGCCAACGACGAAGCCGATGCCGAAGCACCATAGCGCGGCCATTTCCGGCTTCTCGCGCGCATAGCCCTTCAGATACTCGACGAGATCGCGGCCGGGACTTTTATCGCTGTGCGCGACCCGTCGTTCATTCTCGGCGGCGCGTGACGGCGTACTGCGGGATTTTTCTGTGGTAGCCATATCCGGTTTCTCCAGATTCGTCGCTCAGGCGTTCGTTGTGTGGATTATGCGATCGGCCACATCAGTCGGCATGGCCGCCCGTTTGCAGCGTGTCTTTGATCCAGCTCAGGTTCCGTGAAAACTCCTCGCGCGAGCGGGTCAGTGCGGAGCAGCTGGTGCGGATTTTCTTCCAGGCGAACCAGGCCATAACCGCCGCGAGCACCATGAACGTGCCCGCGAGGATCAGCATCGCCGCCCCTTCGGAGAGTGCCGTGCCGCTGGCCAGGAGCCACGCGCCGCCAAGCAGCGCCACCGGCAGGCAGGCGAGCAGAATCACCATCGCGACGGCCGCGAGTATGATCGGCCGCAGCGTCTTCGTCTGCGTTTCTTTGAGGTCGAGGGCCAGGAGCCGCCCCTGCAGTTCCGCCAGCGACAGGGCATGGGCCGTAAACTCGCCGATGCCCATTCGCAAGGCCCGGGCCGGCCTTTCTGCCTGCCGCCGCCCGTTCACCGCCGCTTGATGAGCCATCCCAACGTCACTCCCAAAAGCAGACCGACGCCCAGCGTCGCCGCCGGCGAACGGCCCAGTTGCGTTTCCAGCCAATCCAGCCAGGCCGCCGGGCCGGCCGTTTCGCTTTCGTCCTCCGGCCTGCGTCCGGCCGTCCAGTATGTGGCAAGTCGATTGATCATGATGTGTCTGCGGTATTCGAGGGTCCTGAAGGGGTCAGACCCCTTTGCGGGTCACCCGTCTGCCCAAGCTCTGTATCGCTCGCCCGCAAAGGGGTCTGACCCCGTTCGTGGGCGCCTATCCCTTCTGCCTCACGCCCGGGGGCATCGGCTGCTGGCCGCGGTCGGGCTGTGCGTCCTCTCGGCCGGCCTGCTCTCCGAAAAGCCGGCCCGCCTGCTGACCCGCGTAAGCCAAGGCGCCCCGGACCACCATGCTCGAGATGAATTGGAACATCGAGCCGAAGAAGCCCTTCTTCGGCTCCGTCTCGGATCGCTGCTTGACGACCAACTGGTCGCGCCTCGCGAGCTTTGCCAGCGTCTCAGCATCCGGGCGAATCACTTCCAGCCGCCGCGGGACGACCAGGTAGCCCAAGGCCGCCGCCACACCCAGCGACGCCCACGGATACGTCCGCACGTAATAGCGCCAGTTCGTCACGGTGCGCGCACTCTCGACGATGCCTTCCGCATCGACGTTCAATTCGCGGCGGAGTTCCGCCATCTCGCGGCGGATTTCAGCGGCTTCGCGGCGGGTGGCTTCGCTCATGGGATCGGTCCACAGGGTTACGACGTCTTGAGCCGTTCCGGAACGATCCCGGACATCGCATCGAGCACCTTGCGGCCGAGTCGCTCGGCCGTTTCGGCTCCGTACCAGCGGGACTGCTTCGGCGGCTCGCCCAGCA
Organism: Planctomycetota bacterium; assembly: GCA_019347905.1. GTDB lineage: Bacteria > Planctomycetota > Planctomycetia > Planctomycetales > Planctomycetaceae > JAHWKJ01. The sequence continues at coordinate 739 of JAHWKJ010000195.1, read as the reverse complement.
GCCAGCCGATGGCCAGTCCCAGCCCCAGCCCGGCGGCGAAACCCGTCAGAATCGAGGAGACGGGATGGCCCTCGACCCTATGCTCGAAGCGCTCAGTACAGCGGCCCATGAATCCGGCCCGGCTCTCGTGTTCTTGGCCGCTTTGGAAGAACTCATCCTTCGCTGCGGCCGTCCCGGCGGACTGCGAGGCGGAGCGCCGATCGAACACCGGCACGTCCTGCCCAGGTTCACGCGGTGGCATAACTCACTCCTTGGTGTAGTTCATCAGCCGGCGGGCGCTAGCCCCCGGTTACAGAATCTGGGGAACCGGACGCTAGCGCGTGCCGGCTGATTTGCAGAATGACGCGAATCTCAAATTCGGGATCCCTACTCGGCTCCGACGCATTGCGACCAGCCCGTGCGCAATGGATTAGCGGGAGCGCAGCATCAGCCCCACAACCACGCCGGTGATCAACCCTGCGCCGAAAGCCGCCGCGACCGATTCCGTCGGGTGCCGCCGGACCAGACCCTCGGCGTCCTGGTAGCCGCCGCGCACACCGGAGACGGCCTGCTCGTAGCGCGTGCGCGCCGCGGCCGCGACATTCTCCGCGTAGTGGCGGGCCGCTTCGGTGGCCCGCGAAACAGCGCCGGATCCTCCGGCCATCATGTCTTCGAGGGCGTCCTCGATGTTTTCTCGCGCCTCACCGGTCTTGCGTTGAATGAGGCCGATGAGGTTTTCGGTATCGCCCTCGGCCTGGTC